>JABAYZ010000235.1 GCA_018608735.1 Flavobacteriaceae bacterium
CTATGTGATCGGCAAGATCGTCAAGCGGCCATTTAGTGTAGTCTACTCTTTGATTGTCTGTATTGAACTCGAAAAAATCGTTTAGTGAAACTACTAAGGCTTCGATAGAATTGGTAATCATATCCTGATTTTCATAAGCCTCTTCAATTGTTTGTTGCCCACCACAACAAAAGTCAATCTTATGCTTAGTAAAGATTTCGGCAGTTTTATAATTTTCAGCAACGATATCTCCCACTATACTTTTTGATGTAATTTTCATAAATGTCATCTGTTTTAATTATTATTTATAGTTTATAAAAACCCAAGTAAGAGCAATGCTTCATCGCTCATTAAGATTTTATCCCAAGGGGGGTCCCATGTGAGTTCTATGTTCGTGTCTTCAACAAAATCAAGTTCATTTACACGTTGTTTGACTTCGTCTACAATAACCCCAGCCATTGAACAAGAAGGAGAAGTAAGCGTCATTAATACTTCAACTCGATTCTCTGGGAGAATTTGGCAATCATAAATAAGTCCTAAGTCATAAACATTGATCGGTATTTCAGGATCATAAACTAACTTTATTTGTTCTATAACTCGGTTCTCTTTTTCCGCTTGCTCCATAATCAAGTGTGTGTTTATTACTCAACAAATTCTTTAAATTCTGCACCATTCACTTCTTCGTTTAATATGATTTGGCAGGCTAATCTATGTTTCTTGTCATATACTCCATTCTTACGAAGTGTTTCTATTTCCTGATCGTTTATGGGTTGTTCATGAAATCCATCGATCACTTCAATGATACAAGTTCCACACAAACCTTTTCCTTTACATGCACCTATCTCCGAATAATAAGTGTTGCTTATGAGTTCCATTAAACTCGGATATTCCATTCGATTATATTCTATAAGGTGTTTCTCGTCATCAACATCTAATACTATTATAAGCATAATAATCTGTTCTAAATTTCAGTTAGTTCATTAAGCTTGGTTAATGCATGCTGTGCGAAAACAAAAAGCAACATGACTTTCAGAGTTTCTAAAACAACATAATAAAAATGAAAATAGGTAACTGACGGTGTTCGGTTATTGATAATCATTTCCGCTTGTTGGTCAAGGATTGGGAGTAAATGAAACGTTTGTATTAAAACAATACCGCCCAATGAAATCAATACATTCCTGAGCATTTTCTTTTTTAAAAACCAATGGGATTTGAATGAACAAACAAAAAGAAGGGCAAAAAAAGATAGTTCTACTTTATTTAATGCACCAAAAACTAATCTACCAATACTCAAGCCTATAACTTGGGTAACGCCTTCTGCTTGAAACTTGAGCCAAGCTTCCATGAATGAAATTGAAAGTACAAAACCTAACCACAACATTGGAACTGTAATTCGAATTCTTTGAGTGACTGTCATCATAGGGGTTTTTATGATTCGATTTCTCGAACTCGAGCCACACTATCCTTTTTCGAGAGCGACAAACGGATGATACTGTCCTCTAAAGCTGTTAAATCATGGGGTATTCCACCTGCTAAAGCGATGATATCTCCTGCGTCTAGGGTGTTTTTTACTCCCTGAACACCAAAATCTATTCGGCCTTTAAAAACCTCAACAACAATTGGAAAAGGGGTTTTATGTTCTTTCATTTGTTGTTGTTGTTTGAAAATAATTCTAATTTCTTTAGAAGTTTCTGTTTCTATCATAACCTCAATTGAAGGTTTAGTTATACCATAAATAAGGTTCTCTGTTAGTGATGCTTTTTTCATGTGTTTTATTTTTAAAAACTATTATTATTTAATTTATACATAAACATTTCAGCCATTTTTTGAGCTCTCCATTTAGCTTCATCTGCTATTTTTCCGGTAAAGTTTTGATTCATCGAGTTATTAAAGTGATATAACCAACGTTCAAAATGGTGTGCTTGTAATGGAAGTTTTCTGTGGGGCGAAAAAGGCGAACCTTTGTACGCAGGTTCATGAAAAAGTACGGTATGCCAAAAACGGTACATTGTGTCTAAATGTTTTGGCCATTCATCATTAATCACGCCATTGAAAATAGGTCCTAAGAGTTTGTCTTCTTGAACCAGAGCGTAAAACGAATTCACCATTAATTCAATGTCTTTTCTGTTTTCAATATCTTTCATCTAAAAAAATGATTTATAGGAATCAATTGTCCAATGGGTTATAAAATAAAAAGCTGCAAAGCCAACAAAGCTTATAATGCATATCCAAACCCAAGATGGAATTGCTTGTGGTGTTTCTGAACCCCGAATGACAAAAGATTCTGAATTTTCGCTACCGTAAGCATTGACCGTAATCACTGTATTGGATTCTATGACCTCGTTCTCTTTTAGTCCAACAACAGCTATTTCGGGGCCATTGCGCACTTCAAAAGGTATGGTTCGAATACCTTCAATGCCTAAAGAAGAAATTGCCTTAATCTTTAGCTTGTGCTTGCCATCCTTAATTTTGGTTGTATCCAAAACTAATTTCGCTGGCGGCTCGAACACCCCGAAAGGAACTTTTTCATTGTCAAGAAAAACTGTTACACTTCTTATATTTTCCATTCGTTAACTTGGATTATATTCATCTAAAACCAGGTTTTTAATGTGGCCTTGGTTTTTTTCTTTAGGGTTGATTAAAAACTTTATACTCATAAAAAGCGTATACCCTACAATGATAATGGCGGTATACATTATTACAAAGTCAAGATTTCCTTCCGGTCCTACTCCATGCGTAATGTCCTCAAAACCCTTGGGTTGATTTGATTTACACAATGGACAGACCATAGTTATTATACTGTTTAAAAAAATCATCCTTTATTATCTTCTCTCCAATAATTATTTGCCATTGCGATGGTTTGAAATTCGATAGCCACTACTTGAGACGCTGCAATTAACTGTGCAGTATCTTTAGCATATTGTGGTCTAAGCTCTTTTCTGATTTCTGGGTTAGTCTGTATTGCTGCGATTGTTTTCCTAGCAATAGTAAATGCAAGTTCTCTCCCTTTTGCAGGTGTTTCACATTGTAAGCTTGTTAAATATTCCATAGTTATCTGTGTTTTAAAATTGAATCTCTTAGTCTTGATATTGTCTCTATTTCTACTGCAGAAGCATTGTTTCCCCAACTTGACCTTTCGTGATCTATTATGCCTTTTATTTCTTCGTCGGTCAGTTGGTCTGCAAAAGCAGGCATTACACCATATTCTTGTCGAGCATCATAGCCCATTAGAATGATTTTAATTAATGTTTCTGGATTTTCATTATTTACAATAAGACTCCCTACCAAAGGAGGAAAAGCGCCTTTTACTCCGCGACCAGTTCCTTGATGACAAGTAGCGCAATTGTTTTGATATAAATCGGCTCCAATAGATTTTGAACTTGTTTCATTGCTCTCATCTTCTGGAATTAATTTTGGAATAAAATCTGCAACTGGAATATCCTCAAAAGAAAATTGACGTAACGTTTTTAAATATGCTACTAAGGCTAATGCGTCTTCGGTTGCAACCAAAACATCACGATCATTCATTTTTGTGATTTTACGGGGTAATGTCACATCATTACTCTTTACCTCTAAACTGTCTGTTATTTTAAAAAGCCAATCGTACTGCGGCATAATTGAAGCTTTAACTACCAATCTTGGATTATATAAATG
>JABAYZ010000308.1 GCA_018608735.1 Flavobacteriaceae bacterium
GATATTTTGGTTTCTGCCATTCCAAAACACATCGTTCGTTATGCTTTGAGTCAAACTCCCTTTTATTATTTTGATCATTTAAAACGGTATTTTCCTGCGATTGAATCCCTGTCTCATCTCATTAATAGCGATCACTATTTAGGCGGGTTAGAAGTGACGTTTAATGGCTCAAAATCACGTTTAGATGGTATTTCAAATGAAGACTATTTACTTGCTGTTAAAGGACTGCTACAAGCTATTGAAACTGAAATTAAATCAAATTTGACAGCGTTTGAAGGCTCTAAGTATCTAAACAAGCCCATCCGTGAGGTTTTTAAAGACAAAGAAATTAAGGTTTACAAAGACAGTACTAGAGCGGATGGACAAGAAGCCTTGGTTGCAAACGAATCTTGGTATGTTTACAATGCGAACTATGGTACGAGTGAAGAAAAGGAATTTGTAAAAATGTTTGCTCGTCGTTTCGAAAATTTAGAGAAATCCTTTGAAAATATTTATTTAATTCGGAATGAACGAGAAGTTAAAATTATTGATAAATTAGGGAGAGGATTTGAACCCGATTTTGTGTTGTTCTGCAAACAAAAATCCGGAAATGAATTAACCTATCAGGTTTTTATTGAACCTAAAGGCAATCATTTAAAAGCGCATGATAAATGGAAAGAGGATTTTTTAAATGAAATTAGATCTAAAAAAATGACCATAGAGATTGATTCAGATAATTATTTGATAACAGGAGTTCCTTTTTATAACAATGAGAATGAAAACGAATTTAAGGTAACATTAAATACTATATTTAATGAAGATTAATTGGTTTGATGACTCACCTAGCTTTTTTTGTTTAAAACGATCTTGATCTTTTTATTTTATTACTAATAGGAGTGAGGTGGTTTAAAAACAAAATAAACCTGTCGTTCTGACCCTCTCTATCTTCAGTATCAGCTTGACAAAAAAAAACTGCCTTTTCGGGCAGTCTGTTTTTTATTGTCTTTAATTTTTCATTCAGCGATAACAGTCGCTGTCTTGTCCAATGGTCAGTATTGGAAAAAAGTTATTTTTTAATGATTTTAAACGTTGACAATTGGTTTTGTTTATTGGTAGTATGTAGTAAATAGATTCCTGTTGGAAGCTCAGATACATTCAATTCGTTGCGGTCAGATTCTAATACCTTTTGTCCAGAGACATTGTACAAAATAGATTTTTGAAGATTCTTTGACACAATAGTTAATTTGTCAGTCGTTGGATTTGGGTAGACTTTCACAAAATCAGTTGCAGCAATTTCTACAACTGTAAGACTCGCATCAGCCGAGCTGGCTGTGATGCGTGTAAATTCTAAAGCCTCCGCAAAAGTATAGCTTAAAGTGTTATTCGTTTCGTCTGCAATTGCGGGATGATTCGTCCAAATGCCCTCAGCACTTAGAGTTTCTAGCACCAAAGTGTTTTCAGCAATGCCGTTGAGTTCGTCATCGTCATAGGCAAAAGTAATTGCACCAGTAAAACCGCTCAAAGCGGTTGAAGAATCATATACTCTTTTAACACTCGTATTGCCTTCGACCACTACAGGGATGTCTGTAACAGATATTGCATTTGCGTCACTAATGATATAGGTGTCGCTAGGGGCTAATGTTAAGCCGCTTAAATTTAGAGAGGCGGTGTTTTCAATTGAAATCGAAGCCCCGTTTGAAACGGTTAAAGTTTGACTGAACATCATGCCTGGAAGGCATAGGAATCCTAAGAGATATTTTTTCATAATTGGTTAATTTACCCAAAGGTACGAAGATTATCTGATCGAATGAAGATTTATTTTTTATTTCACAAGGGAATAGATTCCGTGATTTGATATTCCTGATGCTGTGCTAAAAAGTGGGGTTAAAAAAGAGTATAGTCTTCTGTTTATAAGCGCAAAAAAAAAGACAGCCTTTTCAGACAGCCTTTTCCAATATAGTATTCAAAAAACTTTCTTAAACCAACATCGTGACAGGGTTCTCTACATAGCCTTTTAAGGTTTGTAGGAACTGAGCCCCTGTGGCGCCATCCACCGTTCGGTGATCGCAAGCAAGGGTAAGTTTGATGGTATTTCCAACAACAACCTGTCCGTTTTTAACCACTGGTTTTTGAACAATCGCCCCCACCGATAGAATCGCTGAGTTGGGCTGGTTGATAATTGAGGTAAAACTTTCTATTCCAAACATCCCTAAGTTAGACACCGTAAACGTACTGCCGTCCATTTCTTGAGGGGTTAGTTTTTTGTTTCGGGCTCGACCTGCAAAATCTCTAACCGCAGCGCCTATTTGTGGCAAGCTTTGCTCATTGGCAAAACGCACCACAGGAACGACCAAGCCATCTTCAACAGCCACCGCCACACCAACGTGTACGTGGTTGTTGAGTTTCATACGGTCTGCAAACCACTGTGAGTTCACTTGCGGGTGCAAACGCAATGCCAAGGCACAGGCTTTGACAATGATGTCGTTAAATGATATTTTGGTATCAGGAACCGTATTGTATTGCGTTCTAAAAGCTATGGCATTGTCCATGTCAAACTCTACATTCAAGTAATAATGAGGTGCAGAGAACTTCGATTCGCCCAAACGTTTCGCAATGGTTTTACGCATTTGCGAATTTTTGATTTCTTCAAAATCTTCCTGACCTGTGGGTACAAATTTCGCAGTACTTGCTGATCCAGCTGCTGCAGGGGTGAAGTTTTCAACATCGCGTTTGATGATGCGTCCGTTTTCGCCACTTCCAACCAATTGGTTGAGGGCAATGCCTTTTTCGTCCGCCATTTTTCGTGCCAATGGCGAAATATGCAAGCGTCCTGTTGTATGGGGAACAGCGACTGCTACTGGTGCAGCGTCTGCTTTGGGGGTTTCTTTGACTTCGGGAGCAGCTGCTTTTGCTATTTCTTGTGGAGCTGCTTCTGTGGCGGTTGTTGTGCCGGCAGAAAAGTTAGCAGCCACCGCTGAAACATCAGTTCCTGCTGGGCCAATAATAGCCAAAAGATCATCGACGTTTGCCGATTCACCTTCTTGTAATCCAATGTATAATAGGGTGCCTTCATTAAAGGATTCAAATTCCATCGTTGCTTTATCGGTTTCGATTTCAGCCAAAATATCGCCTTCCTCAATAACATCACCAACTTGTTTGAGCCAGCTTGCCACGGTTCCTTCTTCCATAGTATCGCTCAAGCGTGGCATAGTCACTACAATCACGCCTTCAGGAATGCTTGTTGCACTTGCTTCCACAACGGGAGCAGTTTCTACAGGAGTCTCTGTGTCTTCTGGGGTTGTTTCTTCTACGGCAGCTGTTGGATTCAAGAGCTCCGAAATATCTTCGCCTTCATCTCCAATGATGGCCAAAAGTTCATCTACCATGGTTGTTTCACCTTCTTGAACACCGATGTGGAGGAGTGTTCCTTCGTTAAAAGATTCAAATTCCATCGTAGCTTTATCGGTTTCAATTTCCGCAAGAATGTCTCCTTCTTCAATTTTGTCTCCTACTTTTTTCAACCAGCTCGCCACAGTGCCTTCTTCCATGGTGTCGCTTAGTCGGGGCATATTAACTATGATTGCCATAACTTATAATTTATGTTGTAAAAATGGATAATCTTCTTGTTCGTACAC
>JABAYZ010000174.1 GCA_018608735.1 Flavobacteriaceae bacterium
GGATTGAGCAAGCTGTAAAGGTCGAGATGGAAGCCAACTCATGCGCTGAGTTTGGGTACGAGGGTGTTTACCTTGATTAACCAAGGTTTTTCGTAAAATGGATCGACAAGAAATCAACTTCGCAAGTCAGAAGAGCTTTGAAAGAGCGGGCATCTATCGTTTTGTTGCGTCTCTATTCTTGCAAACTAGATTCAAATCCGTGTCTTTTGATGACGAACGAGCTGCTTTCAACACCAAGCGTGTAAGTCTATCTTTTAAATACAGCCAAATTCAAAGCATTCATTTGCACGGAAAGCTTTTCAAAAAAATTACTATTAAAGCGGGACTGCAACGTCTGACGTTTCGTGGTCTATCTAAAAAAGATTCAAAAATCCTGATATCAATGTTTGAAACTGCAACTAGTAAAGCTTGGTTGCGGACGTTCCAGCCCATGGCGAATGACGTTGAGCAAATAGATGGCTGGATACAGAATTTTTGGGAACGAAAGTATTTTCAACGAGAACGCGTTTATAATTCTCAGATCAAGAAGGCTAATGTAATTGTTAATCGGTTGGGCAGACGGATTCCAAAAATAATATCCGACACTCAACAAGGCCGTCAAATCACAAAAATTATTAATTTTCTCGACTCCCCAAATAATACGAGGGAGCAAAATAACCTCGAATACATTCCTTTAGAGTTGAAAAGACAGAGCCTGCTGTTTGATGAAATCGAGACCAATCCGCTTACGGACGAACAAAGGTTGAGCGTCATTACAGACGAGGACGCTAACTTAGTTGTAGCATCAGCGGGGAGTGGGAAGACATCGGTAATCGTATCCAAAGCGGCTTGGCTAATCCAAAAGGGGCTGCAACAACCCAAAGACATTTTACTTTTAGCTTTTGCAGCAGACGCCAGAAGGGAAATGTCCGATCGCCTTGAAGAACGCATAAATGATGTCCCAAAAGGTTCTATAAAAGTACATACTTTTCATAGCCTAGGTTTGGAAATTGTTGGCAAAACTACTGGTAAGAAGCCAAGTCTATCCAAGCTTGCCGACGATAAACAAAAAGAAAGTTTAAGCGGGTTTATAAAAGATACAATACTTTTGAAGTTAAAGGACGATTTATATTATAATAAAATTAACAAATGGTTCAGTGAATTTTTTGCACCATACAAAAGTCAATTTGAATTTCAAAACTCCGGGCAATATTTATCCTACCTCAAAGAAAACAAAATTCGGTCACTAAAAAACGAAACTTTAAAAAGCTACGAAGAATGCGAGATAGCTAATTTTTTATATTTAAACCAAATCAACTATATTTATGAAGGTAATTATAAATATGAAACAGCGACGGAAAGTAGAAAACAATATCAGCCAGATTTTTACCTACCTGACTACGACATTTATATCGAACATCTTGGCCTAAAAGGCTTTGGCCGGACTGCACCGTTTGTAAATCGGAAAGATTATCTTCAGTCACTTCGCTGGAAACGCGAATTGCACAAGAAACACGAAACTACATTAGTTGAGACTTACAGTTGTGAGAAATCCTCTGGAGTTTTGACAAGTAATTTAAGAATAAAACTGTCTAAACATGGAGTCAGTTTTAACAGAATGAACCCAGACAAAGTCTTTGAAATTCTCAATCAGCAAAAACAAATAGACCCATTTACTACTTTAGTAACAACTTTTTTAGGTCATTTTAAAGGAAGCCAACTCACCGAGGCAGTGTTGCGCGAGCGTAATAATCATTTTGGTGAAAAAGAAACCACGCGCAATTCAGCGTTTATTGATGTATTCATGCCAATATTTGAAAGTTATGAGCAGAGGTTAAAGGATGAGGGGGCTATCGACTTTCACGATATGATTTCCCAAGCAACCCAGTTTCTTCAAAGTGGTGAATATAAAAACAATTTTAAATACATTATGGTCGATGAGTTTCAGGATATTTCGGTTGGTCGTTCAAAACTTATATCTGCTTTGCAAAATTCACGTGATGATACTCAACTCTTTTGCGTAGGAGATGACTGGCAGGCCATCTTTAGATTTGCTGGTTCAGACATTAATGTGATGAAGGATTTTGGTAACTATTTTGGCACTTTTGAACGAACTGATCTCTCTGTAACGTTTCGTTCCGAGGAAAAAATTACTAATCAAGCCACAAACTTTATATTAAAAAATGACGCACAAATTCCAAAAAATGTAGTGTCGTGGAGGCAGAGTGAAGCTCCATCTGTGTTTGTACATTTTAAGAAACAATCCAACATGGATACAGTCTTCGCAGACACACTGCGTCACTTGTCAGAAATTCTTACGGATATCCAGAACGCGGCTTTAGAAGATGAAAAGCCAGAAGTTTTGATTTTGGGGAGGTATCGACTCAGCACTTATAAAACTGATTATATTGATATTATTAAGGAATTGCGCTTTCAATTTCCAGACATAAGAATTCTGTATAAAACCGCGCACCGATCCAAAGGATTAGAATCCGATTATGTGATTATTATCGAAGTAGTGGATGATTTTTTAGGTTTTCCAAACGAGCGTGCAGATGATCATGTTTTGGATTTAGTTCTAGCAAAAGCAGAGGATTTCCCGAATTCTGAGGAAAGAAGGCTTTTCTATGTGGCGTTAACACGAGCAAAAAAGAAAGTGTTTATTAGCACAACGACTGGTATTAGTTCTGAATTTGTAAACGAATTAATTCAAAGCCCTTACGATTGCCAAATACGTGGTAAGAGGACTGCTACCCTTCACAACTGTAATAAATGTATTGCTGGGAAAATGGTCTTGAGGCCCGGGCCATTTGGCAATTACTGGCAGTGCAACAATCACCCATATTGTGAAAATAAGTCAGGGGCATGTCCGCATTGTAAAGAAGGGTACATACCCCCAAACACCAAAACACCAAAAAAGTGTGATGTTTGTGAGCAACCGGTAGAAAACTGCCCCAAAAAAAATTGTAACGGTTACCTCCAACAAGAAAACGGGCCGCATGGGCCATTTTGGGGATGCTCTCAGTTTAGGGTGATGGGATGCAACTATACGGCAAAAATAAGCTATTCAGCGACAAAAGTTGATCAAAGGCACCCTGAGAAAAATCATGTGCCGCAAAATTATTCTCCATCAAATTCTGAGATTGATAGGCTTCGAGAGACATATCCGAATGCTTACAGGCCATGGTCAAAACAACAAGAAAACCAGTTGCGTGACCTCGTGAGAGCTGGAAAGAATGATGTAGAGATTTCTGAAATCATGGGTCGTCAGACTTCCGCCATACGATCCAGAAAAGAGAAACTTGAACTGTAGTTACACAAGCACGTTTATGAAGCTGTGAACGTCATTATTTTTGAGGAAGGGCGAAAATGGAGATTTCAGGAAAAATCATTGAGCTATTGGAAGTGAAATCTGGGCAATCAGCTAATGGAGAATGGCGCAAACAAGAGTATGTTTTGGAAACGGAAGCCCAATACCCAAAAAAGGTCTGCTTTATGGTTTGGGGCGATAAAATTGATCAATTTGATATCAAAAAAGATGAACAACTGACCGTTTCAATAGACCTTGAAAGCCGCGAGTATAACGGCCGGTGGTACACTGACGTCAAAGCTTGGAAAGTGTCGCG
>JABAYZ010000227.1 GCA_018608735.1 Flavobacteriaceae bacterium
TCTCTTAAATAGCGAACAGCAATTTCAGAGAAAGTAATTAGGTGTAATTTTTCACTAAGTTTTGGGAAAAATACATCCCTATTGTTCCCAAGTAAACCTGACAATAAACACAGTTCACCTGATTCTTGGGACGTTACAAAATAACGTCTTACATCATTTGGGGCTGACAACGGTTGTTTTTTTGTAAATCTTTGATTGAAACCGTGAAGAAGGGAACCGTCCGAAAAGGCCACATTGGCAAATCGCGCCATAGAAATCTCTTGCGTTAAACTCTCCCGCATCAAGAACATTTCCATAATACGTTTACTGGCGCCCATCATATTGACAGGGTTAGCTGCTTTATCTGTTGACACACAGAAGTACTTCCTAGTACCCATTTCGTTTGCCAATCGCAGAGTCTTAATCGTGTTAAACACGTTAACCATTATCATACGCATGAGCGTGTACGGATCTTTCTCACTTCTAACATGTTTCAAAGCTGATAAATTAAACACATAATCATAAGGATCCTCATTTTTAATAAGAGCCTCAAATTCAAGAGACCCGCAATCAATTGAAAAAGTCTTAAACTCACCTGAGCCGTAACCAACAGAGCTTCGAATATCACGAACAAGTTCAACCATGTTATTTTCGGAAATATCAACTACATGGAGTGCTTTGGGGTCACGTTTAAAAATTTCTAGAGTAACTGCCTGCCCTATAGTACCAGCTCCCCCAATAACTAAGAATCTGGACTTGGCGACCGTATTATTCAATTGAACTGAGACATTCTCTATATCGGTCAAGAACAATTCTTGATCCCTTCCTATTATCTCTAATACTTTCATCTCTGAATACCTTTTTAACGTTCAGAATCTAATAACCAGCATCTACTTAAGGAATTCTTCACTGTAAATGGTGGTTCCCACCTTAATCGTGATTTTGTGTAATCAATATTAACTTGCATTGAACCACATAATCTCTCGTAAATGCCCCGTTTGCCCAATAGGACCAGGGAGATGGCAATCAAAATCAGTGGAAAGCGGAACATATAAGCTTTGCAATCTCCAGCTTCTGCAAGCCTAGAAAACAGTACAGGTGTACTCATATCATCATCATCACTAACTAAAAATGTTTGATTCCTAGCCATTGGGTGATTAAAGCAGACGACAATAAGGTCTGCCAAATTCTCTACACTTACTAGACTTCGTTTATTTGCTATGGCTCCAAATGGTAATGGAATAGGTAACCTAGCTAACTTCAGAAGGCTTGCAAAGTTCCCTTTCACTCCCTGACCATAGAGCAAAGGCGGCCGAATTATCACAATTCCTATCCCATGAGATTCTCCAATCAGATTAAGACCTATTTCAGCTTCAACCTTAGAAATACTATAGGGGTCTTGCGGGTTAAAAGGATCATCGCTTTTGAAAGATTGACCCGGCTCAGTTTTCTCCCCTAATACCTTTACAGTACTTATGAATATAAACCGCTTAACACCAGAAATTGCCGCCTGCTTAGCAAGATTTAGTGTTCCTACTGTATTCACTCGTCTAAATTCTTTGAGAGGATCGGAGGAATTTTCTTTCATTATATGAGCACGACCTGCAGCATGAACAACTACATCAATATCATCTAGGAAAATACTTATTTCCCCCGCTGAACAAATTTCTGCAACCCGGAATTCAATGTTTGCATTGACGCGAACATCCCGAGTTGATCGAACCATCGCTACTACGGAAACATCAGTTATTTTAGAAAAGTACTCAACCAAAGTCGCCCCAACAAAACCTGAAGCACCAGTTACCAAAACCCTCATTTGAATAGATACTCCATCACCTTAGATGGATATTTTGATAGCACCATGAATAAGTTTGTGTACATACCATTTTTTCGTATAGCAGCCAATACCTCTTTATTGAGTAGGATGGTGCTGCCAAACCCATCAGTGCTTGCGCCACCGAATTGCATACGAACAAAAGGTAAAGGCAGATATACCGATTTCAAATTTGGGTATTTCACAAGGCGACATAAAAATTCATAGTCTGCTGCAATTTTAAAATTTTTTTCAAAATTTCCTATTTCTTCATATACCCGACGTCTAATGAACATCGACGGGTGTGCTGGCATTTTCCCCCATGCCAAATTTTTACGAGACAATTTATTAGATCGATACCTTCTGCGAACTTCCATGACATTATCACCTGAAAAAAAGCAGGCATCGCCGTAAACCACATCAATGGTTTCGTCGGCGAATACATCAACCACCTTTGATATTATTTGATCATCATAATATAGGTCGTCAGAGTGAAGAAATCCTATAATTTCTCCCTCAGCAATCGCGAGACCCTTATTTAAAGCATCATAAATACCCTCGTCTGGTTCTGAAATCATAATATCTGTTTCATCAAGTATTGCATTCGCATTTGATACGCTTTCATCCGTGGAAGCGCCGTCTATAACAACGAGCTGAATATCTGTGTAAGTTTGTGACTTAACGCTAGACAGCGCTCTTATTATCGTCTTCGCTCTGTTGTATGTTGCTGTTATTACAGTGACACTTTTTTTCATCTTCAACAATAAATCCAACTAAGCATGAGAATGTAGACAATTTAATGATTACTAACCAATTTTCAATCAGTAAATTCGCAATGTGTAAGCGTATAATAAAGTAACCGCCACAGGAAAGGCCTTTAAAAATCCCTAAAGATTTGGTTACTTTTTTAGGTAATCAAAAGTTTGAATTTAGATTGCGAATTATAGGCGAACTCCCTATTGCCTATTGCATGAGTAGGTAATAGGCCGTAAAATTAAACACTAGATTGTGAAGAACTTGAGGTACAAACTAGTTGATCAAAATAAAAAATACTGTAAAGAAAATATACCGTATACTTAAACGCAGGGACTTTTGGTATACCACAGACATAAGCTGCCAGAATAAATTTGTAGGCTCTGCCTATGGTGGGTGGTGGATGGCGCAAACAGACTTTACAACGGAGGATATCGTCCTTTCTTTTGGACTTGGTGAAGATATCTCATTCGACCTTGGTATTATAGAAAATTATGGTTGCCAGGTTTACGGTTTTGATCCTACTCCCAAATCCATAACTTACTTAAAATCCCTCTCTCTACCAAGTAACTTTATACTGAAAGAGTACGGGCTAGGGGCCAAAGATGATATGGCAGATTTTTTTCTTCCGACAAATGAGGAACATGTTAGTGGATCTGTTTTAGCACATGAAGGACAAGGAACTAAGGTTTCGGTCCCTCTAAAGTCAATGAAGACTCTACTAAAAGAGTTAGGCATCAATAAAAATATAGCAATTTTAAAGATGGATATTGAGGGTGCAGAATATAACATTATCAAATCGCTCTTCCCTCTTCCTGTGAAAATTGATCAGATCCTCGTTGAGTACCACCACTTTTTTAGCAATGTCTCAAATGACGAGACAATCAATTCCATCAAGCTTCTAAACGACAATGGCTACTATCTTTTCAATATTGATGGGTATAACTACAGTTTTATCAGTAAAGATCTGATCACAGTGCAGTAACTTCTAATTCAAAATGTCCTCAAGTACGAAGTTAATATTCTTTTGATAAGCTGAGAGGGTATGTTGGTCC
>JABAYZ010000048.1 GCA_018608735.1 Flavobacteriaceae bacterium
ACAACTGCCTCTCAGATCATGAGACGGCAATTCAACGCCCTGCTCAAGCGTGCTGATCTTGAGGTGGATCCTTACACAGGGAAGTCACATGCATTGTATTCACTGCGCCATACCGCCATTTGCATGAGGATTATCAATAGTGAAGGCAAAGTGAACATTTTTAATTTGGCAAAAAATGCAGGAACAAGTGTGGATCAAATCGAGAGGTTTTATGCTAAGTATTTACCACTATCGAAAGAGATGGCGAGAAATTTACAGTCATTTGGAGAATGATTTATTTTTTCGTTGTAAAAAGGATGACAATATTGACCAATTGTTTCATGATCTCCGGAGAACAAAATTCAGATCATGGAGGAAGCGTGCGCTATCTTGTGAATAAATTTATCATACTATTTTGTGTAATTATGGCAAACGCTGGAAACGCAGAAGAGATTGAATGCGCAAACTTTGGAACAGTTGTTTTTTTCAAGACTAATAATTCTTCCAATATTCAACACTGTATATCTACACAATCCAATGACGAACTAGGTAAAATACATCCAAATGGAAATAATTCGCCAATGAACGCAGTGGTAGAGAATGTTAGCGCTTTAATACTAACAAACCTTTTGTCACGATATGATACAGACGCATTACAGAAAATTTATCAACATAAAAACTTTGATGAACTCAGCATTGTCCACTTAGCAGGCATCGCCGAAAATGGTCCATCATTGTTAGTGACACTTAAAAATTTTGGTGCTGACTTTACGATGCTTAAAGATAGAAAGGATGGATACATAAATAGATATGACCGGGGAGTTTCTGCATTACATCACGCTATTAATGAGAACGCTCCGTTCGGCAATATATTGGCGCTCTTGGCAGGCGGAGTGGATCCAAACGTGTTTGATAAGAACGGAAATCAAGCAATCAATTATGCAGTTTCAAAGCAAACAAATTTTGATACGTTGAATCTACTTCTGTCCTATACTCAAGACATTTACAAAAATGACAAAGGTTATAATGCCCTGCATATTGCTGTGCAAAAAATTAAAAGCGTCGATGAATTAAACTTAGTTTTGAATTTGGTTGATGATGACTACTTGGATGATTTAACTGAAACCGGTGACACCATTCTTCATTTAGCAGCGGTATACTCGGAATCGCCTGAGTTATTCGAAATTGTATTGCAGAATTCATCGGAATTTTTGTGTAAGGAAAATTCAAAAGGTGCTAAAGCAATTGATTATGCTAGGCAAAATCAAAATATTGCAAAATCCAAACAAGTATTAAAATTGCAAAACAAATGTAGTTGATCATGTTTAAATTTATTCGAACCTTTGTCTTTGCCAGTGTTTTATTTCTGAGTCTGACCCTAAATGCTGCACTTGTGGTCTCCGAATTTGCTTACAATATAGCATACGGTTTAATCTCTAACGCCATTTCAATCCTTCACGATACAGCAAAATTAACATCGTCAGTAGGATGGAAAAAATCAAAATTAAATAAAGAACTTGGAGTACTTGATAAAAAATTACTGGACAGCACTAATAAATTAAAAAGACAAACTGATGATATTTTTCGTCTGAAAAATGAAAGGTTAGCATTACGGACCAACGTGCAAGAGTTGTCTGGCGAAACTCTTAAAAAGCAAAATGAGATAAATGCACTGAAAAAAACCAATCAAGCACAACGCAATATTTTAAAAAGTAAAATTTCTGAAGCGGATGAAGTTCGGCGAAAACTATCTAACGCTAATGAGAGTTTGCTTAATGCCGATAAAAAATTAAGCGCCCTGACCCAAAGTAACAAATCGCTTCAAACGGACCATGATGCAGCGAAAAAGAACCTTTCTAAACTTCGAAATGACCTTGCGAGCAATAAACTGCAAAATAAACAATTGAGGGAGGCAATCTCAAACCAAACTAGAAACGTAGTAAAATTGACAAAAAATACCAGTGCCCAACTCGCGCAGATCGCACAAACAAAAAAAATTATAAGAGAGACAACTGATCGCACTACAAAAAGGATTGTCAAACGAGTTACAAGAAATATTGCCGCCATGCCATTTGAGAGCGTACCAGTAGCGGGTATCGCCATTACGGTCGGTACAATTTACCTTGAAATTCAGGATGCATGTCAATCTCTCAAGGAATTTGATGAAATGAAATCCTCCCTTGGATTTGATGAGAATACAACCGAAACCGACACTTCATACTGCGCTTTAAACAAAGACGATTTAGTGCGCCTTATCACCAATCGAACCACGGATTTTGAAGCATGTATTTTGCAAAATGATCTAGAAACTGACTCAGATGTAGAAGATTTGATGATCTGTCTGCCGGAGCAGATTGAAGCACAGTCTATCCCCGAATTCGACACATTTGAAAAACCTGCGCCACCGGAACTATAACTATTTTAGAAATGAGTGGGTTCCATAAAACCAAATTTTCATGTTTTCTATGTCGGGTAAATAAATCAAATGGAACCAATCAATGCAATTATTTAAAAGTAAAAATGGAAAACTCCAAAGCATTGATAAAGACGCATTCAAGTTAGAAAGAGATATACAAAATCTAGTCGAAACAAATCTTGAATTTCTCTTTGACTTGGAATTCGTTTGTACAGAATTCTCTATCGGTGGTTTCCGTTTAGACACTTTAGCGTTTGACGAGCAAAATAATTCTTTCGCCGTTATTGAGTACAAAAAGGGCAGTAGTTATTCAGTTGTAGATCAAGGGTACTCATACCTGTCGGTCATGCTAAACAATAAGGCGGACTTTATACTCGAGTATAACGAAAAAACGGGCAAACAACTCCAAAGAAGAGATATTGACTGGTCCTCTTCTAGGGTCTTGTTTGTTGCACCATCATTCAATAACTATCAGAAAAACAGCATAAATTTTAAAGATGTGCCATTTGAACTTTGGGAAATCAAAAAGTTCGAAAACGATTTGATTGCTCTCGAGCAATACGTATCGTCGTCGAATGAAAGCATCGAAACTGTTTCCGGAAACACACCAAAGTCAGTCATCAGGAGCGTCTCAAAGGAAGTCAAAGCATCGACAGAAGAAGAGTTAACATCCGCTCTGTCAACAGACTTGATGGCGGTTTGGAATTCTACAAAAGAGAAGATTTTGGAATTCTCAGACACTAAAATTCATACAACTAAAAATTACGTTTCGATTAAGTATGAAAACAAAGCAATAATATATTTTTGGTTTAAAAAAGATCACATTCTTTGTGAAATGGTACGCGGAACACTGAATGCCGACGGATCTAAAAGCGATACATTTTTCGAAATGGACGATCCAAAAGGTATTTCGGAAATTCGAAAATGGACATGGAAATCCGGTGCGCATGGAAACTTATATCGATTTAATTTGCGTGCAGAGGACGAAATTGAATATGCAATGTACCTAATAAAACAAAAATACCAGTACATGAATTCTTGATACAACTTGACCTGCGATGATTGCCTTACAACCCAAAAAATAAGAAATAATTGGTAACAAATTGTTTCAAAACGCATTTCAGACAGTCGTATTTGTATAAATAAATCTATCAAATACACGACACATTAAAGGTGGTCCCTAACTATCCAACCCGCTAACC
>JABAYZ010000216.1 GCA_018608735.1 Flavobacteriaceae bacterium
CTTATGTTTCAATTGCAGTTCTCATTGCAGATAGAAAAAAGCGTAAAGCTTATGAAACTGCCTTGGCTCGTCTGGCATTGCCGTCAGGTCTTAAATGGGGAAATGTAGATAGTTCATCAAGTAACACTGTTACGCTTGAAAGTGTTGCAAGGTATAAAGGATTGGAAAGTCAGGTTATCATTTTGTGGGGCCTTGACCATCTGCTAAGTGAAGATAAATCGAAGAGTTTATACATAGGAATTTCGCGTGCAAAATCAATTTTAGCAATTTGTGGACAAGAAGAAACTTGCACAAGTGTATTAATTGGAACTTAAAAATATTTTATAGCTATTAAGAGAATTAATTTTTATTCTTGGCTTTATGTTTTGTTATTATTTTTAGATTTATTAAACCTTGCATGTGGCTAGATAAATCAGAGGGTATCTCGCCCCCATTAACCAACAGTCCAGCTTCAAAGTTTTTCTCCATTGCATGCCCAGTTAAATTTGCACTTGTAACAAATGCATTTGTAGCATCTGCAACAGCGATTTTAGCGTGAACTTTTCCACCTTGAAATTGATTGGTTAATGAAGTCCATTGATAGATGTGAGCTTGTGGAACTAATTCTCGAAGCGTTTTGGAGGTATCATTATCAAGCGTGCCACCATCCGCTTTAGAGGCTTCAAGAAGAATATTGACCTGAACATCTCGACTAACAGCATTTTCTAGCGCTTCAATAATTGGAGCCCAATGGTATGTTACAAAGCTGACAAGAAATAATTCTTTTTGAGCATTGTTAATGAGATCCAATAATACTTGTTCTGTTCTTCTTGTGGAAATGAATGGCGTAGAAGGACCAGTTATAACTAATTCAATATTTTGTTCTGCCAAAGTTTTTTCACGGGAATTACTGGCAGATTTTAGAATTAACCCAATACTCTCGCCAGAAAGCTTTGTGAGATGCCATGCATCAATTAGCTTATGTATTACTTTTTTTGCATTTGCAGAATTAACTAGCATCAATATACTTTTTTTATCGTCACTTGAACTTAAAGTCATAATTTGGTTTGAAATTGCCTCAACTCTTGATGGTGGCAGTAGTTTTACTATTTCAAATGCGGCATCAAAAAGTTGTTTCATAGGAAAGACCCAAAGAATGCAGCAGCAGAGTTCTCAAGAGTGGGAACAACCAGGGCTCGATCCAGATTGCGATTTCCACATTCGCAAGATGTTTCAGAAACAAAGCTGCAGGCGTGACATGCAGCACCATGTAGCGATTGATCCTTAGAGGCATCATGTTCTGAGCATAGAGGGTCAGATGCACAAACCTGAGCGCGTTTCAACGCTTGCTCAAAAATTCTACCTAAATTATTTGGTTTTCCTAGGTCTACTAATCCACCTAAAGTTCCATCTGAATCTGCGGCAGCTGTATATATTAATATTCCAGCTTGGTCTCTTCCATCTCCAACGTCTGCGTAGATGCGTTCTCTGATACTTGCAGCATTGTAACCACATTCCAAAGCTAATTCTCGGATTAATATATGAGCCAAAGTGTGAAGCATTGCATGGCGAACACCAAGATATCCTTCATCTGGACTCAATCCTCGCTTTAATCGCCAACCCCTATGGCCTTGTTGCAATTTTTGTTCGATCAACTGTACCGCACTTAATTGAGACCACTCATTGAGTTGATTAGGGTCAAAACGAATAAAAATGCCTTCGCCATGGACTTCTGAAGCGGGCACCCAGGTTGGTGTGCCTAGCCCTAAAGGTGCATGAGGTGCTGCCTCATCTCCCATCCCTTCATCAGGAGATTCTACGCGTGTAAAACCTAAAAGTGCATTTACTTCACGAAGTCGTTCTAAAAGCAAAACACGGTCAATTACCTTTGAGAACTGATTTGGTGCACCAACTTTTTTTGCCATAAAATGTGGATAATCAGAGGGTAGCACATCGTCAGATAGTACCTCCCATTCAGGGTGTTTTAAGTCATTTTGGCCATCGGGTTCGGTTCCCACCCTGAAGGCTTCCACAGCAGCCCAGATTTGGTTTATTTTAAAATTCTCAATTCCTGGTAGTGATCCTGCTGTCTTAAGCGTCCCAATAATTACTTCCAACATTTGAATGTTTGTACAACTTTCAAAAAATTTCCAACCGTCTTGAATAAGCTGACCAATGGAGTCACCTTTTTGAGGTATTGCTAATACAGAAAGAGATACGCCAAACCATCCATTTGTAGCTCCAAGGTTAATCATACGAGGAGCTTCGTTACAGTTATTTTGAAAGATATCAATGTGAGGGTGTCGCCCCCTGCACGCGGGAAGATTATTTCTACCTGACTGCCCAGAGGCTTGAGCCATATTTTTAGCTGCTCCACATTCATCGCATCTAACCCAAAGGTTTTCAGTTTGAAGTGATGCACCAGTTTCATAAAATCTCAAAACCCCACGGCAATTGCTTTGACCGCCATGCACAAACCAATGCCACGGGAAGTCGTCTAGATGTCCGGCGCGACATGCGAGTAGAAATCTAGCAGCAACAGCATCGGCATCTTTTGGAGGGAGATTATTTTTGGGCCCCCTGCAATCGGCATGCACAAAACGAGTCGCTTCAGGTTTGTAAGGATTTTTCTTGAGTGTAAATAAACCACTATCAAAAGGTGACAGGAGACCACATTTGACACACCTCAGCCATCTTGGAAATGGTTTCACTGGCACGCCAATCAATGCTGTTGCACTTGATGGATCAGAGCTCTCATCATCCGATATTGGAGGCGTATTAAGGGTTGTTACTTGCGGGCCTAGTACCTTTTGAACAGCTAAAAGTAACCTGGCTTCAAGAACTTCATTACATTGGCTGACATCCCAACCATCTATACCCTGGGTTATTACCGAAATATTAGGCAGATCAATTAAGGCGCCAGGACCATATGACCATAGCAGTTGACTCGGCCGAATTTCTCCAACGGGTGTTGAGCTCATTCTTCTTCCTCCCTTTGGGTATTCCTAACTTGAGCGTGCCACGCAGGATCATTACTCGAATAGCCCTCTGACATCACTAATTTAACACCTGTCTCAACTTCTCGCATAGACATTGGTGCTGTCCACATTTTCCAAGTGTCAGACCCAGGTTCTTCTAAGAACTGAATTGAAGTACCGCCTTTAGTGCGTTTTTGATAAACTAAAGTGCGTCCAGAAATACTAGCTTCTTTTGCCCAATCATCTGCGCGGGCAATCATATCTTTTTCACAAAGTTTCTTTCGAAGGGGATCTTCAGTAATCTCCCAAGTTCGAGAACCAATGGCATTTAGTGTCTCTTTCATTTCTAAACGTGTTGAACTGTTCATATGCCCAGCGTCGTTATCTCCTCTGAGCTGATTGTAATTGTGACGAATGATTGAAAGCATAGTTCCTGATAATCCTCTGTCGAGAGCTCTTGGTGAAAATGGAGTTACAGACTGTGCTTCGACGTATTGATAGAATGTTGAATGATAATGCTCAAAGCTTTCATAATGAGAAAGATCTCTTGGGCGCGCCCATGTAAGAACTGAAGCAACCAAACCTGGAAAAACCCGTCCAACGCGGCTTGTGGCTTGGATGTATTC
>JABAYZ010000160.1:0-582 GCA_018608735.1 Flavobacteriaceae bacterium
ATCCCAAGTATCAATCTGATTTTTGTAAACGCTATCGAACTTACTCTCCCATACCGCCATTTCACTTTTGTTGAAGCAAAAATTATAATGTAAATTCCGTTCCTTGGCTTTAGGCCAACTTAAAATATCTGCATCATATAACATCCAGGCCGTTCTCCAGGTCGCCCAGCCCCAAACAGCTGCATATTTAGAGAAGCTGTAACTATCTGTGCTGGGTTGCAAATCCAGCGGACCAGGCAAAAAATTTAACCCAGAAATATGCATAACTCTTTTATCATCTCGGTAAATTTCTAATAATTCAGAACAATAATCAAAAAAGGTAGCATCAGGAACACAATCGTCCTCCAAGATTATTCCTTCCTCGACATTCTGGAAAAACCAATTAATTCCTTCGCTCACTGCTATTTTGCAGCCAAGATTAACGTCTCTATACAAGGTCTTTAATTCACAATCCCAATCTATTTGATCTAAGATTTCTCTTGTTTTAGCAACATTTTCTAAATCACTTTTAATATGTTCTCTAGGCCCGTCACAAGCAACATACAAAAACTTAGGCTTTATGATTTTTAGGGCGTCAAAGAC
>JABAYZ010000160.1:592-3578 GCA_018608735.1 Flavobacteriaceae bacterium
CGCCAGTCTCATCAGGCCGATTGAAAATCAAAAAAAGAATAGGAGTGTTCATCATGATTTTGTCTCCTTGTTAATTGCTAGAACAGTGTGTACCGATTGTTAATCAAAGTACTTTATTGTTTCAGAATAAATATGCTAACACGTTGACGCTAAACAATTTAATTAATGAAAAGGTATACGCCGGAACCAGATATAACACCAGTTAACCTTAATTTATGTCTATTTCCTAAAACTTTTTTTAACAACTGACTTTACGAAACCTGGGGATAAGTCGTAAATTTTTCGCATAAATCGAATAACTACATATTTCAAGAAAATCCCTAAAACGTTTTTATTTAATGGCAATGTATTTATCGAAGTAGGAGGATACGCCACATAGTTTGACGGCTTACCAAACCCAAGGAACATTGCAACATCACTGTTCATCTTTGTTATTATTTTACTATCCAGAATAATTGGCTCGCCGTCTTCAATTTGAGCGTCAATCTGAGCGAAAACACTCTTTCTAACAAAACTTTTATTAGAAACAGGTTCCGCACGGTGTATACCATATGTGTTGTAAATTACCATAGAACCACTCGGCAATTTAAAATCTCTCACCTTATCTTTATATTCTTTGTTAATAAATTCCTCGCTGTAATTACTGTAAGCTTTTTCTCCAGACCATAAATGTGACCCTTCTATATATTGAAATTGACCCTCCTTAACATCAGAAATATAAAATATAATAATAATTCCTGGAATGTGAGAAAATCCACGGTCAGTCTTGTTATCCGTGTGCCACTGCATGTGGTGCCCACCATATGTCTCGTAGTACCTCAGCGCCTTTAGTCGAAATTCGTCACCTAGATGTTTTCTACAAACATCAAATACAAAGTTTGATGTTACAAAATCAAAAAAAGTCTTAGAAACACAAAGGAGTTTAGTGAGATGGTATTGCGTTTCCGCATAAACACCGCAAATTCTGTTATCGTTTAGGTTTAATTTAGATTTTGTTGCATCTTTCTCAATTGCATTAATCGCTTTTGTGGTAAATGCCTTTGAAAAAGAGAAAAAGCCTTTATTTTTCAATTCTTCAGCAACCATAGCGGGATCAATTTTTTGAAATTCTTTAGTAAAAAGAAAGTTCTCAGTTTTATCTTCAGAAGTGTTCATACCTACTCCATTTTTGCTTACGTTTAGTGATTCTATGTGAAATGTCTACAGAAAATTATCTCGTTAAATTCTACTAACCCTATGAACACAATCAATAGGCTTATGCTACAGACAAGCCCAATACGCCCGTATGGAAGTAAACAAAACGAAACCATATCAAGATAGAAAACCACAGCTAACAAACTAAGAATTACAGAAATAATAAAATCCTTAGGTTTGCTCTCTTTTTGAAATTTAAAAGTCTCTTCAACCCTTTTACAGGCAAAATGCTGCCAGTGCCACAACACTACTGATAACGCAGCTATTCCCCTAGAAAAGTCGAGCACATAAACATGGCTGAGCCATTTTCTTTCATTCATTTTTAATACCATTTTTCGGCATGACCAATAATTTATCACTTTTTAGATTATCATAGACTATTTTAGCTGCACTATCCCAGGAATATTTATTTTCGATGTATGACCTACATTTAGACGCATATAAATCAAGCAAATCTTGATTAGCCAAAAGCGAGGTGCATTTTTCAATGAATTCGCTGTGATCCAACGGATTGAACAATTCACCATTTATACCGTCCAAAACTTCGCTTTTACTATCGTTGGAACGTAAACATGGCGTCTCACAGGCCATAGCCTCAACAACAAATAAGCTAACTGAACTAGCTCCACTGCCATCACTAGTCCCACAATATATGACCAAATCAGCTAGTGAGTAGTAACAAGGTAAAAGCTCATACTGAACCCACCCCAAAACATTAACATTCGACGCAATCCCTCTGACTTCAATATCACGTCTTAATTTTTCAATTTTTTGTGAGTCATTCAACGAACATGTTATTAAAAGTTTAGCACTTGGTATTTTACTTATTATGGCTGGCATGCAATCAAGTAAAAATTCTGTCCCTTTCGGAGGCGAAAAATCAGTGTTATGCAAGAGCACCTGGTTACCCTTGTATTTTTTGAAAATAGACGGCTCTTCGTGGTGCCTATAAAAATTGAGATCAGCCCCTAAATAAGTTACAACAGAGTTTACGTTATAAATAGAAGATATTGACTGCTTAGTTTCTGGTGATAGTGTAAAAACCTTTACAGCCTTTCTTGTCGCGGATACATCATTTCGCGAATACATGTGTTTAAATATATAAGCAGCAAAGCGTTTTATTAATGTTGAGTTATTAACATAAACAGGGTCCCAGAAAGGGGCATAAGGCTCATAACAATATTGATAAATATCCACATTATTTAGTTTACTTGCAATAAAATTAGTTGGGAACATGCTTGAAATAACAATATCAAAACCATTTGAGTCGACTATTTCCTGGATCTTTTTAGCATCTTTAGTACAGCTTCTAAAAAAACTAAACCAAAACGATTTGACATTTGTGGATGGTGAATCCAAGTTATGGACAATAAAATTCTCGCTAGAAAATTTTCTCACAACATCATGATTTCCATTTTGAATGACTATTTCTACAGAAAAATCCTTACGTATTTTTTTCAACAATTCAAATATAAATACTGTTCCTCCCATCCAATGAGAAAAGTGGCTATGCATCCACAAAATTTTCATACTAAATAATCTTCCAATATCTGAGCGACAACAAAAATAAGGTCACTGATGTGAAATTAAAAAAACCAGCCTGCAAGTAACCATAAGCAAAACACAAATTTACTAATATAAAAAACATTTGGTCTTTTCGACTCTTGGGATTCATCGTTTTAAGGATCTTTAAAAATGTACCAATTAACAAGATCAGAAAAGGTATTATCAGTAAACCAAAATCCATGAATAACTTACTTAGACCAGAACCACCCGCCCAACTGTCATATGC
>JABAYZ010000222.1 GCA_018608735.1 Flavobacteriaceae bacterium
CGACATCGAGGTGCCAAACACTGCCGTCGATATGAGCTCTTGGGCAGTATCAGCATCAAGTATCTTTCATTTCACAGAAATCACACCCCTTAATGTAAAAAAATATCTAAGTTCTAAAGGTTTAGAAATGAGAAAAAATTAACACTCTCACAATTTTACAAAAACTATATGGGTTGTGTCTCGGTTACAAATAAAAAACCCTCAGCATAAATTTATGTTGAGGGTTTATAAAAATAAAATAATTTAGTCAACTGAGACTGAAAGATCAAAAGCTAATTGGTTAAAGTTAGCTAAATAAGCAAATAGACTAATGGCTCAGGATTTGATAAGAATTAGTCAAAACATCAAAACAAAATACTAAAAAAAATTAAAAAAATATAAGGGCGATGTCAAAGACAGGCAATGGAGTAAAAAATTGTGTTTAAAAAAGTAGCCAGATATGAGCTTTGATCAATTTTTTAACTTGGTTGAGGGTGCCTTTAATCATATATCTAATTTCTATACACTTTGGCTTTTTTACATTGGGGCCATCATACTTTCATTGCACTATTTTGTGCAACGCAGGTGGTTGAAGTCTATCTTCTTCTTTGGACTAGCGTTGTTATGGTCGAGAGTTATGATAGTATTTTTACAATATTTTGGAGGTCTTGGTACTGACTCATTCCATGAAGTTCATAACTTTGATTTAAAAGAAGCCTTTTTTTGGTTGGGCACATTTTTAAATATATTTACAAACTATGATTTTAGTCTGAAAATACTGTTTCTTTACAGTTTAATTGCTGTTTTCTTGTTTGGTTTTATCTCAATTTTGCATGTTTTGTTTGATGCAAGATTTGAAAAATATTCATCATTTTCTGTGTTAATTGGATTTTCGTTAATCCTTGCTGGATTATATCTGCCTACATACAAGTCAGTGACGATGTTTTATGAAAATAGCGATTCGTTCAATCAAATAGCATCAAATTTTTCCAATGATGTAGAAATAAATCACACTAAACCAAAGCTTAACGTGTTCTTATACATAGGAGAATCTACATCATCAATGAATATGGGAATTTATGACTATCCGCGACAAACCACTCCTCAGCTGCAGCGATTAGAAAATGAGAATGGATTTATTAAGTTCGATAATGTGTTTTCTACCCATTCACATACAAGTCCATCGCTCCTAGAAGCTCTATCAATAGGTTTGGATTATTCAGATAACTTCAAGCCAATTCATGAGCGGCAAAGAATATCAATAATTGATGTGCTTAATAAAGCTAAAATTCCGACGCAACTTTTAAGTAATCAAGGAAGTACAGGTACAATTAATCAAGGCAGTTCTATCATATTCAAAAATGCAAATAAGAAATATTCGCAGCCTTCAAGTAGAGCGTTAGGTAATAGTGATTCCATTATTGCTAAGCCATGGGATCATGATTTATTAAATAGTGTTGTTGATATTAAGTCTTTGAATAAATCAAACGCATCATTGAAAGTTTTTCATTCCTATGCAGGGCATGGACCCTATATAGAAAATATCCCTGTTGAATTTCGAGGTCCAGTTGATGAATATTTTAAACAATTTGACCCGAGAGCTATAACAGGATCTATGCAATCTTTAAATGAGGTTGAGCACTATGATTCTACGATAAGTTACGTGGACTTTTCGGTCTCAAATGGAATTGAGTTGATTAACGGGTCCAGTGCTCCGTGGGTCTTTATTTATTTTTCAGATCATGGTGAATCTGTTTTTTCAAAAAGAGGTCATGATTCGAGTAGGTTTATACACGAAATGGCTAGAGTTCCTTTTATAATGTTTTTTAATGCGGCTGCTAGGGATATTGCACCAGCGTTATTCGAGAGTTACTTGAAACTCGCTAAGACAAATAATGTAGCTACTCTTGCACAACTCCCATCAACAATATTGGATTTATTCGACGTCTCAATAATGTTAGATACATTGCCTACCATTGGCACACCAACAACACCGCTTCCTATAATTGTAAAGGAAACAATAGAGGGCGTAACAGCAGTGAACTTATCCAATTCGATGCTAATCGATGTAATTGATAAAACTGACAGTACAACATCACATTTTGCTAACAGTAAGAGAAACGTTAATCATCATCCTTTAATCTGCTACCACAGATCAAACACTATAGCGAAGGCGCTAAGAGGGAGTATGGCAACTGATTGTTTGGAGATTGATGTTGTAGTAGACGGTGTTGGTGATGTATTAGCATTTCATCCACCTAAAGAAAATAATACTGGTTTGCGCCTCGAAAAGTTACTTTTGTCTGTCACTAATAGAAAAAGTTTATCTTTTTGGTTTGACGGTAAAAATTTAACAACAGAAAAAAATTGTTACAGCTTGGAAGCAGTATTAAGATCAAGTGACTTAATCAAATCGCAAATTCTTATTGAGTTTCCCGCTGACTCCCATGCTCAATCAAAACTATTAGTCAACTGTGTAAAGAGTTTACGAAATCTTGGGAATGTTTATATGTCTTATTATGTCTCGACGCCTGATGCTGTATCTTGTTCCAGTTTACTGATGAAGGGATACAAATTCGACGCAGTTAACCCCTGTCGAAACCTAGAGAAAGACTTGTTAGAAGTTGAGCGTTCGGGACTTTTTAGTGACCTTAGTTTTGATTTTAATGGCATTAAAGCTATTGAATGGTTGAGCCTTAGTTCTAAATTTGAATGGAATACATGGAATGTTGAATTGTCAGATTTAGACTCAATTGATGGTAATCGATTTAGGATGGTGATTTTGAAAAATGATGATCCAAATAATATTTAGTAATCCATCATGTTGAATAAAAAGTCCTTTAGGTAGAACTTGCATTATATGAGATTTATCATAAGTTAAGCATCTTACAGAATGTATGTAAATACATGAAATTTAAATATCAAAAAAAACGTAACATATTTAAGGCATTTCTTTATTCCATTAATGGCGTCAAGGCTGCTTGGAGAAACGAAATTGCTTTTAGACAAGAGGTTGTATTGTTTATAAGCAGTATTCCTTTTGCAGTATTATTAGGCGATTCTCTATTGCAGACTGTCGCTCTTTTAGGAGTTTTACTGTTTGTGATTGTTGTTGAACTACTTAATTCGGCTATTGAGACGGTGATAAATCGTATCAGCACTGACTATCATATCCTGTCTGGCCGTGCTAAAGATATGAGTTCTGCAGCAGTGTTAGGTGCACTTCTAATTGCTGCTTTTACCTGGGTGTCAATATTAATCGAAAACATTTTTCTTTGATTTACTCTGTCGTCAATACAGAAAATAAATAGGATATAAAAAATAATATGAAAAAACTTTTTGAGATCGTGATTCTGGCTTATAAATTTTATAGGACATTCTAGTTTAATTGGAGATAAAGCTAGAATTGGGACAATGTGAACAAAGAAAACGCAAGTAAACTGTGGAAAATGATACAGGAAGCTGGTGATTATTTAGGGGAATAGAGGTTCAGCCTAATCCACATTAACCTACACTAAACTACAGTGCTTAAGTGGATATTAAAAGTTAGCTTGAAATAAATCGCTTAAAGACTCATCAATATCATCC
>JABAYZ010000184.1 GCA_018608735.1 Flavobacteriaceae bacterium
TGGCATCAATAACAAAATATAATCAGTATTGAAATATGAATTTAAATGAGAATAGAGGTTGGAAATTAAATGGCTCAAAGTCGGGAGACTTTGCGCAGCGGGGGGGTTATTGAGTTAAAGACCGCTACTACTGATCCACAAACAGTTGAGCAATATTAACAAACAAAATTAAAATGAAAATAATGAGAAAATTGACTTTTTTACTAATGGTATTAGTAACTTTTATTAACTTAAATGCTCAATCAGATTCTGAAATTAATAACTCAATCCGAATAAATGCTTTGGGATTATTTACTGGTTTTTATGAATTTCAATATGAAAGAGTAATTAGTGGAAAAGGAGCAATAAAAATTGGGGTTGGAACTGGAACGTTAAGAGATGTATCGGGAAGTGATGCCGATGATGATTTTATGGAGGCATTCGGGACAAATTCTTTTAACAATAACAATCAACGAGTAGTCGAAGGGTTTACACTTAATGCAGAATACAGGTATTTCTTTAGTCATTTAAATGCGCCTAGGGGCTTATATGTGAGCCCAGGTATTCAATATCTAAACTTAAATGAAAAATACACTTATACAGATAGTAATAACCAACCATCAACTTTAGTTGATAATGATTATTCTATTTTTAATATCAGAGGTCTTTTCGGATATCAATTTATTATTGCAGAAAGAATTATTTTGAACCCATATTTGGGCGCTGGTATTGCTTTAGGTAGTGTTGATGAAAACAATAGTAGAGCTGATGTATTCGGAACCGGATTTTCGATAAATGGCGGAATTGATATTGGAATTGGATTTTAAAATAACGTTACCCGCTCCACAAAGTCCCCCGTATTCTATGATTAAAACAAGTAAAAACTGTTAAAATTTTACGCTGCAAATTTAAAAGTATCTACATAGGGGGTTTGCCTTCTCACTACAGCAAATACTCTAGCGATTAATTTATTTCTGACAATATTAATTGTACTCATTTTGCTTTTGTAAGCTTCCCTTAAAACCGCACTGTTTAAAAGTATAAAAAAAATAGTAACTTTAAACAGAAAAAATGAGAAGAAGTAAATTTAGTCCGACCCAAATCGCTACGATTTTAAAAGCGTTTGACACAGGCAAGACCGTTGTTGAAATCACCCGAGAATATGGTGTTAGTTCTGCCAGTTTTTACAAATGGCGTTCCAAGTATGCAGGAATGAACGCTAAGGAGTTAAAACGTCTCAAACAGCTAGAGGATGAAAATCGTAAGCTCAAACAGATGTACGCGACTTTAGCGCTGGATCATCAAATGGCAAAAGAGATCATAGAAAAAAAGCTCTAAAGCCTTGCATTAAAAGAAGCCTTAGTAATGAGCTTTCTCACTACGGTATCAGTAGGGCGTGCCGTGTACTAAAAATGAGTAAAAGTGTATATTATTACAAGCCATTACCAAAGGATGATTCAGATATAGAGTCAGCACTGAGAGAGAAAGCAGTAATCCACTCAGAGGAAGGATTTTGGAAAGCCTTTGACCGATTACGTGCAGAAGGAAAAACATGGAATCACAAACGAGTCTATAGGGTTTATAAAGCCATGGGCTTGCCACTTAGAAGAAAAGCAAAGAAACGGTTGCCCTCACGGATTCAAGAGCCCTTAGAGGTTCCTAACATCCTTAATCATACATGGAGCATGGATTTTGTAACTGATGTTTTAGAGAACAAAAGACGCTTTAGAGCCTTTAATATTATTGATGACTATAACAGAGAAGCTTTGCATATTGAGATCGACTATTCCCTGACAAGTAATCGCGTCATTTGGGTGCTGAATCATTTAATTCATAAAAATGGAAAACCAAAACGTATTCGTATGGACAATGGACCAGAATTTATAGCACATTTAACAGCCAACTGGAGTCTGATGCATTCTATAGAATTTAAATATATTCAACCAGGCAAACCAACTCAAAATGCTTTTATAGAACGCTTCAATGGAAGTTATCGAAGAGGCGTTTTGAATAAATATATTTTTGAAAATTTAGATCAGGTTAGAGAGCAAACACAAATTTGGATGGATGATTACAACTACAAAAGACCCCACGATGCACTAGGGAAATTAACACCAAAAAAGTACGCAGAAATTAATTTTAATGGAGCTAGCTCCATTAAAATTAAAAACAATAAATTTGATAATAGTAGAAATTTAAACAGTCCTAATTAGGGGAAGCTTACACAATTCCTGGGGCTTCAGTTTTAATTACAGGTACTACTCAAGGAGCTGTAACAGATTATGACGGGAAATTTACAATTAAGGAATTAAAAAATGGAAAGTATCAATTAACCATATCCTATATAGGTTATTCAAAACAAACTATTTCTGTAACTGTTCCTCAAACCCAACCCTTAAAGATTACTTTGATTGAAGATGCATCACAATTAGACGAAATTGTAGTTACTGGTGTATTTGATGCAAGAAGTAGAATGGATGCCTCAGTGGCTATAACTACAATAGGTGCTAAGCAATTAGCAAGGGTTGCGCCCACAAGTTCTGCAGACCTTTTAAAAAATATACCAGGTGTGTTTGTAAATCAAGCTCGAGGCGAAATTTGGAACTCTGTTTACTCAAGAGGATTATCTGCTAATTCAATTGATAACATTAATGGATATAGATATGTGTCTTTACAAGAAGATGGCTTGCCTGTTACTAATGTTGAGTTATTTCCAGATTTATTCCTAAGAGCAGATGCTATGACAAATCGTGTAGAGGCAGTAAGAGGTGGTACTGCCTCAATTCTAGGAGCAAATGCCCCAGGAGGTATTTTTAATTACGTTTCAAAAACGGGTGGAAATAAATTTGGTGGAGAGATTCGTACTAAATTCGGTTTAGAGGGTAACGGAGAAAATCCTTATTATAGAGCAGATTTTAATATTGGTGGGCCCATGGTGAATGGATGGACCTATAATTTTGGTGGATTTTTACGCCAATCCGATGGAGCTCGTGCAAGAGGTTATGCTATTAATAAAGGAGGGCAAATCAGAGGAAATTTCTTAAAAAAATATGAGACTGGTTCTTTACAAATAAACTTGAAATATTTGAATGATAAAAATGATAGAATGGCTTTTATACCTTCTAGAAATTGGAATGATCCAGATATTGCAGACGGATTTTCTAAATACGATTCTTATGCACTTTATGAGTTTGATATTGATATACCATTTAATGAAAACGAGACTAGAAATTTTGACCCTACAAATTTGTTGCATAACATTGATAGAGCTATAGGATTTAATTGGAAACAAGATCTCGGAAACGGTTTTTCATTAAAAAACGATTTTAAATATTCTATAAAGGATGACGAAAGAAACGGTACTGCTGTTGTAACACCAATAAGTGTTTTAAGTACGGCGTTTTATGGTATTCCGGGCGGATTAATTGGAGGGCCTAACCCTGCAAGAACTGGAACCTATATTTTTACAGACCCAACAACAGGTGTTGATTTTGGAAGTGTTGATTTTGGATGGGGTCGAGGACCACAAATAAGTCTAACTCCTGGTTTTAATCAAAATTTTCCAGGTGCTAATGTTCAGGAT
>JABAYZ010000228.1:0-651 GCA_018608735.1 Flavobacteriaceae bacterium
CGTTAGTACCCTCAGTCATCAAAGATTGTGCAGCTACCATGCTGGAACTTTGCTCGTTGAGGGCATCGATCATTGAGCTCATAGCTAATCTAACGGGAGCTACAACCATATCCTTTGATATTTCAACCTCATCAAGCCGTTTAGAAAAACTTGTAACAGAGCCAGAAATTGTCTTGATGTTATCTTGCATCTGACCTTTATATGATTTGTTCAACTCAAGATTAGTATCCCCGATAGTTGCACCAATTGCCGTAATACTCATGTTCACTTCATCCACTAAATTTTGAAGTTGAAGAGAAAAGGATTTCATGGCAGCTTCTATTTCCTCTTCAAGCTTATCTTTCGAAGATTGAAATGAACTCGCTAAAGTAGTGAACCATAATCGACATAGGAGACCTGCTAATGTCGTAGCTAAGGCCGCTCCGAAACTACCCACGATTGCCCCAATATTTACTTCGTTCCCTTGTTGCTGGCCAAGGTTAATTAGTGCAACGCTGAGTGAAATTAACGTAAAACTAAACCCTAAGAAATAACAGCTATCACCGATTTTGGCTTTTGAAAGGTCGGTATTGCGTGCTCTACTTGTAGCAAAAGCGTACAGACCAACAAGTACAAGAGGAATGAGAACAGATAGAACAAGAGGTGACCCAA
>JABAYZ010000228.1:661-3519 GCA_018608735.1 Flavobacteriaceae bacterium
TCAGTCATTGGCAACTCAATTTATATAGGTGATACTCGATAAAGCACCCCCAGATTCTTCAAGAAAAGGCTTCCAAAAACGTTCTAAATGCTTTTTGCCTTGAATTTTAGTTAGATTACTTCTCTCGATGTACAAAATATGGACATCAACACCTAACAATCTAGGTTTGACTTTCCTAAAATAAGGGGTATCTCTATTCGCTCTAAAATCAGCACTGAGATCTGAATATTGAGAATATTTTGATGTATTTTCTACCATGTCAGATATCAATATCATCCTTTTTTCATCAGTTTTTGATCTTGCAAAAGTTCTAATACCAACAAATTTTAACATCTCCATCACTGGCGATGTTTGTGAAGCCTCTTCATAGCCCATCATAGTGACTGCTCTTAAAATAGGATCTTTAAATAATGTTTCCCATTTTTTAAGAATTTTACGTGGATTATTATTTACAAAGCTTTTGTCACTCCCATCACCAGGATTACAAACTGAGAATTGTGGTTGGAATCTTTCTGGCTCTGCCTTCAACGAGTAAACGGTAAATCTTTCAAATAAAATTGCATTTTCAATTTCGTGATTTAAATGATTTATTACAGTTTCAACTTGCGCCTCGCTCAACGATTCTGTCGAATCTAATAAAATAACAGTTTCTCTGGGAGAGACTCCATCAATCCTACAATTTGTTTCTGGATGTAATTCAATAAACTTATCATTAGCATCATATAGACTAAAGCCGAACCATATGGCTAACAAGCCGACAAAACCTAAAATTATGGACCCTTTTATCTGATCGTTTTTTTTCTTCTGCTTAGCTTTTTTGCTCATAAATCAATCGCTACTACTTTGTTTCTGAAACTTTTTAATACCTTTGAGAATTCTATTTTCAAATTAGGAATTCTCGATCCAAAGTTTTCTACAACACTATTCAAGGAGGGCCCCACATCGACAAAATTAGGTATCGAGGGTTTTTGTTTAAAATCTATTACAATTTTATCTTTGAAATAATCTGGCCCGTCATCTTCACGGTTTGATATATTAGTCTGCCTGTAAAGAGTGGTGGCAATTTGACCCGTTTGAGCCAAGTCTTCCAGATAAGCCTCGTATAACTTCTGCTGCTGATAAAACGAACTATTTAGAGTGTTATATCGAGAATAATCGTTCGAAACTTTTCTGTGAATTTCACTGAGAGACTGTTCATACTCTTCGCCTAACTCGTCTAGCTGTTCGAGAACTGATTCTTTTTCTTCGACCAAATTTAATTGAGCCAGATCTAATGCCTTTGCTAAGACAGTATATCCAGGGTAAGGGTCGTTTTGGGTTGCCCCTTTCCAGTAGGATACTCCAGACACTATAAGCCCTATGACTATCAAAAATATTGATTCAATTTCAGACAGGTTAAATATACCATCAGAGAAATGAACCAAGGCCATCATGCCACTATTATCTGGGTCTTGAATAAGAACTTCTCGATAGTGGCCTATCAACAGATTGAAGACGAACACAAATGTAACAGCGATTAACAGCGCTACAAGCCACAAGCGCGCCCTTGTTGTATTTTTCTGGTTGGTCAGCGGATATAAAAACCAACCAGCACTAAATCCCAAAGCTATATTGATAAGGGATATAATAATCGCCATGCCCGCACCACCAATTAATCCAAGAGAACTAGCTTCTGCCAGTAAGGTACTATTAAGTGCCGTCTCGATTACTAAAAAAAACGCAATAATAGCGAAGGTCAACATAAAACTATCTTTGTAACGAGGCTCTCTCAAAATTCCATTGTCTTTCTTGAATCGCAGAACATCGCTTTGCTTAAGCTCTGCAATGTCTCTTAAGCGTTTCAAATCCTGAATTCTAGCTTCATTCTCCTTGGTTAAATCAGCCTCTAGTTTTAAGACAACGCTGTCAAGCTCAGCCTTTTCGCTTTCTATATCTATTTTAGAGATACTATTACTTATGGATGCTAGAGAATCATTTAACGTCATTGTTGCAGATACAGCGTGTTGAGTAAGGTGTTGAATAAAGGTAAGCTCATTTGCATCTGGCTCAATTGTCGCTTTTGGAGGCAAGCTATTTTTGGCAGATTTCTTAGCTAAAGCTTCAACATCTTGCGCCACCAAAAACTCATTTCTATCAAGAAATTTAAAATCTTGAAGCTTACGAATCGGAACTATCGATTCTTTTTTTAAAAAGTCAGGTAAGAGTGACATAAGCTAGTCCAAACACATATGAATAATCAGATGAGCATAATGAATCACCGTCTGTCATGCAAGGCATGCTAGGCAGATCCTATTGAATTGACTCGTAACATGTCAATCATTGCTCATAGCCTGCGTAAATTTTTTATTTTTTGCTTTTTCTCGCCTCCAAAGGATAAAAAAAAACAAAATGAGAAGAGGCTGAAGTACAACAAATATAAGAATATTTGCCAGATAATATCCGAACCCAAATTCTCCGGGGGAACCTCCGATAACCTGGAGAATATACACACAGACATTGAAAAACCACGTGATAAACTCAGCCATAAACTTATTCTCTCCTATTTAATCAACAACAACTTCTCTTCCTGAAGCTAAACACGCTTCACAATCTCTTCGTAAAATGCACTAACTATGTTTTCTGGCAGGTCGCAGTGTTAACGGTAACCCCACTCCCCCCAACAAAACTATGTGCAAACTTACCCTCAATGAACACGACTTTACTGTTTTCATCTTCCGCTGACCAAGATTCTAAATTTGGAAAGCTACCCAACTCCGCCAATCCTATCACCGTATATTGGAAAAAATTCTCTGAGCTATCAAACACCATAGCATTCTTCTCTTTACTCAGATGAAACGTAAAGTCTTTTAATTTAAAAG
>JABAYZ010000102.1 GCA_018608735.1 Flavobacteriaceae bacterium
GGTAAATTCATAAATGTTTGATTAGGGTAAACGGGAAATAATATAGCTTTTCTTTTTTTGCCCCAAATACCATCATTTCTAAAAATATTAGGTGAACTCCATAGCTCTCTAAAGTTAAAAGAATAGACTACTTTTTTCTTTTTTTTAATCAATTTTCTAATTGTTTTACCAGCGTTTTTTTCAAACCGTTCATCGGGGTCGATACATAATATCCAATCAGCATTTTTCTTTTTTGCTTCATTTATCAAATGATTCCTTATTTCCCCTTCATGATACCATTCATTGGAATTTTTTGAATCATCCCATTCAACAAATTCATCTACAAATGAATTAAGGTTTTCTTTTAGATCAGGAACTAATTCTTTATCATATCTATACGCGAAAACGCAAACTAATTTTATATTTTTAAATAGACGTATTTTAAATTTCATAAAAGTCTTTTTGTTCTTCATACTCTTGCTTGCGAAGCACCTAGCAATTTGGGTTCAACTTTAGGTGAATTATGCATCAACAGACAGATATCGGAACCTTTTTTATAAGGTACTTACAATACTATATTATCTAAAACTTCGGTCAAGCTGCTTACTAAGATTTAGACATGGGGTCATAATCATGCTCAAAATTAAATAAATTATTTAAACCCCCAAATAAATAGGGGTCAAATAAAGCATAACCCATTGACAATGTATTACTTGCATTTTAAAACAAATAAATAATAGGGGATGAAATAAATCAAATAGAGGGTGTTTCACCCTTTTCAAAGTGTGTTTTAAATAGTGGAAACTTTAAGATTTGTTCCACAATTGAAGATGTTTGGAGTTATTTATAATAGGCATCAATCACCGATTTCCGTCCAATGGTTTTGGTAATGATATCCTTCTCCAAATCCCACCCACGAGCAGGGGAGTACTCCCGACCATACCAAATGATTTGCAAGTGCAAATCGTTCCACAGTTCTTTTGGAAACAGTCGTTTGGCATCTTTTTCTGTTTGTACTACATTTTTACCATTCGTCAGGTTCCAGCGGTACATGAGGCGGTGAATGTGGGTGTCTACAGGAAATGCGGGCACACCAAACGCCTGTGCCATCACCACACTCGCCGTTTTATGCCCCACAGCAGGTAAGGCCTCCAAAGCACTAAAACTCTGCGGGACTTCCCCCTTGTGCGATTCTATGATAATTTTTGATAAGCCATATATCCCCTTACTTTTCATAGGCGATAATCCACAGGGCCGTATAATGGCTTTGATTTCTTCTACCGTTAGTTTCACCATGTCATAGGGGTTGTCGGCTTTGGCAAATAAAAGAGGAGTAATTTGATTCACGCGCACATCCGTGCATTGTGCTGATAACAACACCGCAATCAAAAGGGTATAAGGGTCCTTATGATCTAAGGGGATAGGAATCTCAGGATAAAAATCTTTTAAGGTTTTTATAACAAAATTTACCTTCTCAGTTTTAGTCATTCGTTTATCTTTGTTGTGATAACCAAAGATACTAATTATGATTACATTACAAATAGGAGATGCCGCACCAGATTTTCAAGCTTTAGATGAGGCTGGAAATTCAATTTCATTAGCAGATTACAAAGGAAAAAAACTCGTGCTCTTTTTCTATCCAAAAGCAAGTACACCAGGCTGTACGGTTGAAGCCTGTAATTTAAGCGATAACTACAGTCGTTTCACAGCACAAGGCTATGATGTGCTTGGCGTGAGTGCAGACAGTGCCAAAAGACAAGCTAATTTTAAAGAAAAATACGGCTTTCCTTATCCGTTATTAGCCGATGAAGATAAATCAGTGATCAAAGCTTTTGGCGTTTGGGGTCCTAAGAAATTTATGGGCAAAGAATATGATGGGATTCATAGAACTACTTTTGTCATTGACCAAACAGGAGTCATTGAAGACATTATTCTAAAAGTCAAGACCAAAGAACATACAGATCAGATTTTAAAATAAAAACTAAAAAAGCGACCAACTGGTCGCTTTTTTTTATGCATTCACAATGTCCTTTTAGGCTTCGTAGCCAAATAGTTTTTGTTTTTTTATAATATCAGAAACCCCCTCAGGAAGCATGTTTTCCCAACCCGGTTCTGCATTAGAAATCATTTTCAAGATTTTTCTCGAAAAAATATTCAGAATTTCAGGATCATAATTTTTAATATCTACCAGTTTACCATTGTATTTAAAATACTTATAAAGTTCTTTCATACGTGGATGAACCTTAAGGTCTTCACTAGTTGTCATGGTTTTATTTTCAGTTAACATCGGGTACAAATAAATTTTGAGATCTTTGTTAAACAATTTCCCAAAAGCTTCCAAAATACCACCACTTAAATGGCGGTAATATTTTTCATCAAATACATCAATTAAATTATTGATTCCCATAGATAAGCCCATGCGGTTTTTGGTGTATAAATTAAAGTATTCAACAAGTTTATAGTATTCTTGAAAGTTAGAAATCAGTACCGTTTGTCCAAGAGAGCAGAGTAGTCTTGCCCGGTCCATAAAATCTTGCTCATCAATTTCTCCACCAGATGCCCTTAGGTTAGATAACGTAATTTCAAAGATCACCTGAGTCTTTTCTTTGGTCACTTTTTTTTCTTTTAAAAACATATTGTATGATTTTTCATACATATCCATGTTGACTTTGGTCACAGGCCTGAAACTTCCTCTAAAGGCTAATATATTTTTCTTATACAACACTCGAGCGGGCAGAACATTGTTCCCATCAGGGGCAAACATGACGGCTTCGGTCATTCCGTTTTTTAGTAACTGTAAACTCATCAATCGATTATCGACAGCCTCGAACGCAGGCCCAGAAAAATTAATAGTATCAATTTCTAGCTGGTCTTTATCGATATGATCATAGAGGTAACGTAATAGTTTTTTTGGTTGGTTGTATTTGTAATAAGCACCATAAATAAGGTTAGTTCCTAGTTTACCAAGCGTTTCTTGTTGTAAGCGTGCATCCGTTTCTTTAAAACGAACGTGTAATGTGATTTCATTATATACTTCTTGTTCGGCATCAATTTGATAGCGGATACCGACCCATCCATGCCCTTTGAAACGCTTCGCGAAATCAATCGTCGCTACAGTGTTTGCATAGCTAAAAAACATTTTATTTGGATAGTCATTTCTGGAAAGTCGATTTTCAATCAACTTAACTTCATGAGTTAACATTTTTTTCAAGCGGTCTTCGGTCACATACCGATGCTCTTTTTCGGTGCCGTATATGGCATCACTAAAGGATTTGTCGTAGGCAGACATGGCTTTTGCAATAGTCCCTGAAGCTCCTCCAGCTCTAAAAAAATGCCTTACAGTTTCTTGCCCAGCACCAATTTCCGCGAAAGTTCCGTAGATATTTTCATTTAGATTTATTCTTAAAGCTTTGTCTTTTAATGATGGAATGCTTTCGATTTTAGCATCCCCTTTAAGCGTTATTTCCATCTTTAGAATTAAGGAGGTTTACCACACAAAGGTATCATTTTAGATAAGCTTACAA
>JABAYZ010000015.1 GCA_018608735.1 Flavobacteriaceae bacterium
GTAAATTCAGAATTATGATACAAGCAGGAATTATAGGAGGTGCAGGCTACACTGCTGGAGAATTGATCCGCTTATTACTGATCCATCCTAAAGTTGAAATCAATTTTGTGTACAGTACGTCTAGCGCTGGTAAAAAATTAAGCGCCATTCACCAAGATTTAGTAGGGTCAACAAATCAATTATTTACAGATGCTATTAACACGGATGTGGATATATTATTTCTGTGTTTGGGACATGGGAATTCAAAAGCATTTTTAGAAAAAAACAGTTTTTCAAATACCACAAAAATCATTGATTTGTCAAATGATTTTAGATTGACACAAGATGCTCTATTTCAAGATAAGCATTTTGTGTATGGTTTACCTGAATTGAACAAAACGGCCATCCAGTCGGCGCAGTATATTGCAAATCCAGGGTGTTTTGCAACGGCGATTCAGCTGGCAATTTTGCCTTTAGCAGCGAAGGGGTTAGTGCAAGATGCGATTCATGTTAACGCCGTAACAGGCGCTACTGGTGCGGGGACTGCATTATCCGCAACTACACATTTTACATGGCGGGTTGATAATTTTTCTCATTATAAAGCCTTTAACCATCAACATTTAGGAGAAATCCACCAATCGGTAGATTCCCTTCAAGACAACTTAGAGAGTGAAATCTATTTTATTCCAAATCGAGGAAATTTTTCGAGAGGCATTTTTGCTACGCTTTACACCAAATATAGCGGCACTTTAGAAGACGCAAAAACACTTTTTAAAAGCTATTATAAGGACGCAGAATTTACCATTGTTTCTGATGATAGCATTCATTTAAAACAAGTTGTAAATACGAATAAATGCTTACTTCAATTAGAAGTACATGATGGAAAACTCCTCATTACGAGTGTCATCGACAATTTACTCAAAGGCGCTTCTGGTCAAGCCGTCCATAACATGAATTTGATGTATGGTTTTGAAGCCCATTTGGGATTACAACTTAAAGCTAATTATTTTTAAATAACAACAGTATGAAAATAGCAATTATCGGCACAGGAAATTTAGGAAGCTCTATTGCCAAGGGACTCATTACCAACAATGCAATAACGACCTTATACCTGACCAAACGAAATGTAAGTGGTTTGTCAGATTTTGAAGGCTATAAAAGTGTTTTTTTAACGGCTGACAATACAGAAGCCATTCAGAAATCCGACATTATTATTTTAGCAGTTCAGCCTGCACACTTAGAAAAAATTTTAAAAGATGCGCAGCCTTTCTTAACCGAAAAACATGTGTTGATTTCTACTATTACTGGGTTTTCGATCTCAAGAATTGAAAGCCTAGTAGGCGCAGATCAATTTATCATTCGGGCCATGCCAAATACGGCCATTGCCGTTGGGAAATCCATGACCTGTATTTGTAGCAATGCAATGGGCAAACAACGTCTGGCCGTTGCAGAAGCTATATTCAACCGTTTGGGAACGACCATATCTATACCGGAACAACAAATGCAAGCTGCCACTGTGGTTTGTGCTAGTGGAATAGCCTTTTGGATGCGTTTGATTCGTGCTACTACACAAGCCGCCATTCAACTTGGATTTGATGCTGAGGAGGCTCAAAAATTAGCGATGTTTACTTGTGAGGGTGCCGCTAATTTATTAATTAGTTCAGGAAATCATCCCGAAGAAGAAATCGACAGAGTCACCACACCAAATGGGTGTACTATTGAAGGATTGAATGAGATGGAACACAAAGGATTGAGCTCATCACTGATTCAAGGAATGGTGGCCTCATTTGATAAAATTAACAGTATCAAAGCCCAATAATTATGAGTCTATTTGATGTTTATCCACTTTTTGATGTGACGCCAGTAAAGGCAAACGATGTGTATTTGTACGATGACAAAGGAACCCAATATTTGGACCTTTATGGAGGCCATGCCGTAATTTCAATAGGACATTCCCATCCCGTTTATGTGAACGCCCTAACCAATCAACTTCAAAATATAGGGTTTTATAGTAATGCCGTACAGAACCCGATTCAGAACAAATTAGCAGATCGATTAGAACAACTATCGGGATGCAAGAATTACAATTTGTTTATGTGCAGCTCTGGAGCTGAAGCGAATGAAAACGCCTTAAAACTGGCTTCTTTTCATACCAACAAAGCAACCGTTGTTGCATTTGACAACTCTTTTCATGGGAGAACGTCAGCCTGTGTCGCTGCTACGGATAACCCAAAAATTGTAGCTCCATTAAACGCTCAACAGCAAGTGCGATTTTTACCACTTGGAGATTTAGATTTGGTAGAAATCACTTTAAAATCTGAACCTATTTGCGCCATTATTATTGAGTGTATCCAAGGGGTAGGAGGACTTGACGAAAGTACCACCGATTTTTATAAAGGTCTGGAAATACTTTGTAATAAATATAATACAGTTTTAATTGCAGATGAGGTACAATCGGGTTTTGGTCGAACGGGAGATTTTTTCGCGTTTCAAAAACACGGAATTACACCTCATATCATTTCAATGGCAAAGGGAATGGGTAATGGATTTCCTGTTGGTGGAATTTTGATTCATCCGTCTATCAAAGCCTCTTATGGATTGTTAGGCACCACTTTTGGTGGCAATCATTTGGCGAGCACGGCGACTTTAGCGGTTTTGGACGTTTTGGAATCTGAAAACTTGATGCAGAATGCCAAAGATATGTCGGCCTATTTTATGGAGAAAGCCAAATCAATTCCTCAATTAAAACAACTTAAAGGCCGAGGTTTAATGTTAGGATTAGAGTTTGATTTTCCTGTAGCTAATCTCCGTAAAAAATTACTTTTTGATCATTTTTTATTTACGGGAAGTTCCAAAAACCCTAACCTAATTCGAATTTTACCACCTTTAACCATTAAGAAAGCACACATCGATTTATTTTTTAAAGCTTTAGCACAAAAACTATGAACCAATATATAAAAATTAATGATCTTCCTTCTGTATCCTCAGCAGTTAAAGAGGCAATTGCTTTAAAATCGGACGCTTATAAACACCGAAGTTTAGGGGCACAAAAAACACTAGTGATGCTGTTTTTTAATGCCAGTCTTCGAACGCGTTTAAGCACAGAAAAAGCCGCAAAACATTTAGGAATGGATGTGATCGTATTGAATGTCACAGACGCATGGCAATTAGAATTTGAATCTGGAGTCGTCATGAATCTAGACAAATCCGAACATGTCAAAGAAGCCGCGCTAGTCATATCGCAGTATGCGGATATTTTAGCGGTTCGCGCCTTTCCATCTCTTGAAGATAAAGCTAAAGATTTGTCGGAATGGATTATCAATAGTTTTGTGAGCTATGCCACGGTGCCTGTCGTGAATATGGAAAGTGCTACTGGGCATCCGCTTCAAGCCTTGGCCGATGCGATTACGATTGAAGAATTAAAAACAAAGAAAACTCCAAAAGTCGTGCTTTCATGGGCGCCACACCCTAAAGTATTACCTCATGCTGTGGCCAATTCGTTCATAGAAATGATGCAGTCGATTGATGTAGATTTTAGTATTACTCACCCCGAAGGTTATGAGTTAAATCCTGACATCGTCAAAGATACCCCAGTTATCCATGCTCAAGACGATGCCTTAAAAGGTGCCGATTTTGTTTATGTCAAAAATTGGAGTAATTATAAAGATTATGGAAAAATCATCTCCCAAGATCCCAATTGGATGATGACCAAAGAAAAATTGGGTAGCGCCAAATTCATGCATTGCCTCCCTGTACGACGAAATGTTGTGGTTGAAGATGCTGTATTGGATAGTGATCAGTCCGTAGTGATTGCACAATCCAATAACCGAACTTATGCCGCACAGTTGGTGTTGAAAAAAATTCTTGAAAATGGATAAAAAGCAAACACTTAAAATCATTAAAATAGGCGGGAATGTTATTGATGATGCTGAGGCACTTGCTTCATTTTTACAGCTATTCTCATCTATAGAAGGCCCAAAGATTTTGGTGCATGGCGGTGGAAAATCAGCTACGACCTTAGCTCAGCAAACGGGCTTGGCGGTAAAAATGGTAGAGGGTAGGCGTATTACTGATGCTGCAACCTTAGAGCTTATTACCATGGTGTATGCGGGTAAAATCAACAAAACAATTATAGCTCAATTACAAGCTTTAGACTGCAATGCGCTTGGTTTTTCTGGGGCTGATGCCAATACCATTACTTCCGTAAAACGCCCTGTATCAACGCTTGATTATGGCTTTGTTGGTGACGTAAAACATGTGGAAACATCGACTTTGGAGCTGTTACTAGAGCATGACATTTCACCTGTATTTTGTGCCATTACACATGATAAAAAGGGGCAGCTTTTAAATACGAATGCCGATACTATCGCTTCTGAATTAGCCATTGGATTTGCGACTCAATTTGAGGTAGAATTATACTATTGTTTTGAAAAACAAGGCGTTTTAAAAGATATTAATGACGACGATTCTGTCATTCAAACGATTACCAAATCGTCTTATAAAAAATTATTAGATGCCCAGTTAATATTTTCTGGAATGCTTCCAAAACTAAATAACTGTTTTCATGCTTTAGAACACAAGGTGTCTAAAGTCTGTATCGGTACACCAGAAATGTTGCTCGATTCTGAAGCAATTTTCACAACACTCACCATTCAATGACCTTAGCAAATTTAACATCGTCTGCCGTTCAATTATTAAAAGATTTAATTGAAATTCCTTCGTTTTCATCTGAGGAGCATTTGACAGCTGCGCGGATAGAGGCATGGTTTAATACTTACGATATTCCGTTTCAACGGTCTCAAAATAATATCTGGGCAACCAATGCCGATTTTGATGCCTCCAAACCAACTTTACTTTTAAACTCGCATCATGACACTGTGAAACCAAATAATGGGTATACGAAAGATCCGTTTAAGGCACAGGTCGATGATGGGAAATTGTTTGGGTTGGGAAGTAATGATGCTGGTGGTTGTTTAGTGGCATTGATAGCAACCTTCACACATTTCTATAATCACAAAAATTTAAATTATAATCTCGTTATTGTCGCTTCCGCAGAAGAAGAGAGTAGTGGAGATGCTGGATTAAATAGCATGCTGTCCATCATTCCAAAAATTGATGTGGCCATTGTAGGCGAGCCTACACTAATGCAATTGGCGGTATCTGAAAAGGGATTGGTGGTTTTTGATGCCCTTGTCAAAGGTACTCCAGGACATGCTGCTCACCCTAATACAGATAATGCAATTTATAATGTAATTGAGGTCTTGCAATGGTTCAAAGATTTTAGTTTCGAAAAAAATTCAGACTCTCTAGGGCCTGTAAAAATGACGGTCACACAAATCAAGGCAGGAAAGCAACACAATGCCATACCGGCAGCCGTTGAATTGGTTGTAGATGTACGTGTTAATGATCAATATACGAATAAAGAAATTGTAGACATTCTTCAAATAAGCGCGCCTTGTGATTCAATTATTCCAAGAAGTTTACGCTTGAATTCATCCTCAATTCCTGTGGAGCATCCATTAGTACAAGCTGGGATTGCTTTAGGGCGAGAGACCTATGGATCACCAACACTTTCTGATCAATCGGTGTTGAGTTGTCCGTCATTAAAATTAGGGCCAGGCGACAGTACGCGTTCACATACCGCCGATGAATTTATTTACGTCAAAGAAATAGAAGAAGGCATCGCATTATACATTCAATTATTAACTAAAATACTATAGCTATGAAACTTTGGGATAAAGGGATTTCTATTGATAAATTTATTGAAAAATTTACCGTTGGAAACGACAGAACGATTGACCTTAAAATTGCGACCTACGACATGCAGGCCTCTTTGGCACATGCGCAGATGTTGGTCAAAATAGGGCTTCTCACTTCCGAGGAACTCAGCGCTATTGAAGTCGTGTTTGACAACCTTCAATCCCAGCTTAGTGAAGGTGATTTTGTGATTGATGCACAGTTTGAGGATATACATTCCAAACTCGAATTTGAATTGACCAAAGCCTTAGGCGATACAGGTAAAAAAATTCATACCGCACGCTCTAGAAATGATCAAGTTTTGGTGGCCTTACAATTGTACTATAAGGCGAGTTTAGGCACGATACAACATAAAACCAAAACCTTTTTCGAAACCTTGATTGCCTTGGCAGACACCCATAAATCAGCGTTGTTGCCCGGTTATACGCATTTGCAAGTCGCCATGCCTTCCTCTTTTGGACTGTGGTTTTCTGCCTATGCGGAATCGCTAATTGACGATGTATATGTATTACAAGCGGCTCAAAAAGTAGTGGATCAAAATCCTTTGGGATCGGCAGCGGGTTATGGGAGTTCGTTTCCAATTGACAGAGACTTTACGACCAAAGCCCTTGGGTTTAAAACCTTAAAATATAATGTAGTAGCAGCACAGATGAGTCGCGGGAAAAACGAGCGTATTATCGCGTCGGGTTTAGGGAATTTAGCCAATACCCTCGGAAAAATGGCGATGGATATTTGTTTGTATATGAGTCAAAATTTTGATTTTATTGGATTTCCAGAATCTCTCACCACGGGCAGCAGTATCATGCCTCACAAGAAAAACCCGGATGTTTTTGAATTGATTCGTGGGAAGTGTAATAAGCTTCAAAGTTTGAGTACCGAGATGCTTTTGATCACCAATAATTTACCCAGTGGTTACCACCGCGATTTTCAGTTGTTAAAAGAAAACATGATCCAAGGGTTTGAAGAACTGGAAGCTATTTTGGATATTTTTAATTATGCCATTCAGCAAATTCAGGTTAAAACAATTGACTTGAAGGACCCAAAATACCTTTATTTATTTACGGTGGATAGTATCAATACCTTAGTGATGAAAGGGGCGACGTTTAGAGAAGCTTATCAAACTATTGGGGCGCAAGTCCAAGAGGGGACGTATAAATCGGATACAAGCATCCCACACACGCATTTGGGGAGTATTCACAATTTGGCATTGGAAGCGATTAGTGCAAAATATCCTTGTAACTAGGGTAAAACTACAACTCTTTCGTCAGTGACTTGACAATCTTATTGTCCGCCAAAAATGCTTTTAAAATCACTTTTAGTGCGGTGTAGGTAGGGATGGCCAAAATCATTCCGGTAATGCCAAATAAAATCCCGCCGATGATGATGATGAGAAAAATTTCGAGGGGATGAGACTTCACACTTTTTGAAAAAATGAGGGGTTGGCTTGCAAAATTATCAATGAGTTGAGCAAACACATATCCAATGAATACATAGGTTGTTTTTGGAAGAATTTCGTTCTGAAAATCCAATCCGAGGTTGCTGCTCATACTTAAAAACAACATTAAAAAACAACCGATCATTGGACCTACGTAGGGAATCAAATTTAGCAGGGCGCATAGAAACGCAATGACAACGCTATTTTCAATCCCAAAAATCGTCAAAATAATGGAGTAGATAATAAACAGAATAGTGATTTGAACTACCAATCCAATAAAATACCTTGATAACAAATGCTTGATGGTTTCTAAGGAAGCTCTCAGCTTAGTTTCGTTCTTTTTGTTGGTGAATACATAAATTGAATTTTCCATGATTTGGGTGTCTTTCATCAAGAAAAAGGTGATAAACACAACTGAAAATAATCCAATACTTAAGGTGCCAATAGTACCTACGATTTCATTTAAAAAGTTTGGAATAACATTGATGTTTTCAAAGATATCATAGTGTTTGATTTCATCGAGCATATCGATGCCATGTGATAAAAAGAAGGCATTAATTTGGGTTATTAAATCCTGTACAGTATCTTGAAGTTGCTCCAAATCTAAGAGTGAAAGGTTTTCGCCTTGTTTTACGATCAATGGTATAAAAAGACTTACTAGTCCTAAGAATATCAAAAGAAAAAGCCCCATGGTAGTGACCACTGCCAGCGCATTCGGGAATTTAAATTTATGCTTTAGAAATAAGTTTAGAGGCCGTCCTACAAGGGCTATCACTGAAGCTATGGCAATATACACGAGTACCGACTGAATTTTATACAGGAAAAACAGTAGTAAAAACACCCCTAAAAGGATACCAATGGTTTTTAAAATACTTTTGATTACAAAATTTGAATTCATCACTTTAAATAATATGCTATAAATGTAGCAAAAATTTAATAACCAAATACAATTTTACTTGATGCTATTGTAACGAGGACATTAGACAATTTTATATCAATTATTTTATATGATATCTTAGCCCCAAAAACCCATTGATACCTTGGTTAGAATAATATACATAACTCGGGTCAAATGTTAGCGCGTTAGGATTATTTTGGGTGGCAATGGCTTGGCCATTAGATCCAAATTCAACGTCTTTATCAAAGGGGTCAAAAGCACGTGCGATGCTATTGGCCGCGGGTTTGAAATTGAAGATATTTTTGAGGCCAGCAAACAATTCAAATTCCTTGTGGCTATAAGTCGCTTGTAGGTTCATTATGTTTATGACAGGACTGTGAGAAGCTCTAGTGTCTAGCGCCCCAAGCAAGGGAAGTTTCATCGGTCCAATGACCGTTCCAGAGAGGTCAAATGAGATTTTGGGGTTGTAGATCGTATAGCTTATTTTGTAATTCCCAGAAATCTTTTCAGTCAACAGTGGATATTGGGTTTCGTTATTTTGAATGATTTTAGAGTCTATAAAGGTAGCGCCCATATTTATTTTAAGACCGTTAGCAGATATACTATTGATGTTAAATGTAATCCCTTGCGTTACCGACTTTCCGTCCAAGTTGCTATAGATAATTTGATTTGGATTGGTTTCGTAATCTGGAAAAATTCTATTCGAAAATTCTGTTTTGAATACGCTAAGGTCTAAATCAAAAATAGTTCCATATTTCGAATATAGTTTTTGATTCCAATTCAGGTTTAAGTTCCAGGATTTTTCAGGTAAAATAGCTTCGGTAAAAATAACCTCTCTAGCTCCTGTAAGGGCGGCATGGTCTTCCGTAAACACATTGACGACTCTGTATCCAGTTCCAAATCCGAGACGAACAATTGTGCTTTCATTCTTACTTGCCCATTTATAGTTTAGCCGTGGCGTCCAAATATCGCCATAAATCGAATTATGGTCATATCTAATTCCAGAGAGTAGGGTTTGAGAATCATTAAGTTGCCATTGGTCTTGAATAAACGCCCCTGGAAGAGCGGTTATATCCTTAGTGACCGTAGCGGGTGTATTGTCGTCATAACTGGTGTATCGATATGTTGCGCCAAACAGTAGAGTATGATGCTTTAGTGTTTTGGAATAAACGCCTTGTACAAAACCAATAGTTTGTAGCGCATTATATGAAGTGGTTCCATACACTGAATTTTGATCATGATTATTGAGGCTGTATTGTAAAAACAAATGTTTTGAAACATCATATTTTCCAAAAACCTCAATTCTACTGGTGTAAATACTTTCGCCATAAACCTGGTCGCCCCCTCTATAGTCTGAATTCCAGTGTGTTTCGCCACCCCATCGATCTTCATAAAAATAACGACATGCTACACTATTTTTTTTGGTTTTAATGGTATTGAAAATTGAAATCCGGCGTTGTAAGGTCAAATCTGTAAACCCATCTCCGTTATCATCAATGGGATTTGAATAGTTAAAATAATTTACGCCAACCAACCCTTGAATTGTTTTTAAGCGATACTTAGCACCCAGATCTACGTTTAACTCACCCCATGAGGTTGTATAGGTTTCAATATTAAATGGATGCACATTTTGGGGAAGTTTAGTAATTAAATTAATGACACCACCAATGGCTTCAGAACCATATAACGTCGAGGCAGGGCCCTTTATAACTTCCACTTGTTGGATGAGTGATTGAGGAATTCCAGACAGCCCATAAACCGTAGATAAACCACTCACTAGAGGCAAGCCATCAATCAAAACCATGGTGTTAGCTCCCTCTTGTCCGTTAATGTGAATATCCCCCGTGTTACAGATGTTACAATTGAGTTGAGGTCTCACACCATTTACACCTTCAATGGCTTCAAAAAAACTCGCTTTGGGAGTTGCTCTAAAAAAATCTGCGGTATAGAGTTCAATTTGAACCGCACTTTTAAGCTTTGACACTTGACGAAGTGTCCCCGAAATTACAACTTCGTCCAAACTGTTATTTTGTAGTGTAATTGGCCCAAGGTTAGTCCTGTTTTCATTCACTAGTATTACTTTTGGTGTATAGCCTACATAGGAAATTAGAAGCTTATTTTCTCCTTTTGTAGTTGCAATAGTAAACGTTCCGTCTTCGTTGGTAATCGTACTTTTACTATTCAAACTGTTATAAACAGTAGCACCAAAAAGTAAATTATTTTCACGATCTTTAACAACACCTTTCACGCTCTGAGCCAAGGTACTATTTGTAAAAAGAAATAATAGGACACAAAATGTATTATATTTTACGATCAAAGTTGTAAATTTATAGGGTCTAAATTAAAATTGTTCACCACTGCAAAACTAATGAAAAAAACTAAAGAAAAAGAGCATTATCTAAAAGAAATTTATAGGCTTGAGGCGGGCGGTAAAACGGTCTCAGTTTCAGAGCTTTCTCGGGTATTTGGAATTTCTAAATCTTCTGTTTCTAATATGATTAAAAAACTCGTGGCTATGCAGTTGTTAAACTCTGCGCCATATAAGGCTATAGCGCTTACTCTAGAAGGGCGCAAACTCGCTCGTACCATTGTCGCAAAGCACCGCTTGATTGAGTTGTTTTTAGTAGAGATTATGGGCTTTGATCCAGAAAATGTTCATGAAATTGCGGAAGAAATTGAACACATAGATAGTCCTCCATTTTTTAGAAAAGTGCAAAAAATGCTAAGTCAGAGGGCAATTGATCCTCATGGCAGCCCTATTCCTGATGTTGAGTTTTAAGACTCAAGAAAACAATTATTCAAATTCAACGATTATTTTATTTTTTTACTATAGGCTTGTGGAGTACACCCTTTTATCTCTTTAAAAACTCTAAAAAATGTTTGATGCGAATTATAGCCACTATCTTTGGATAGCGAATTGATTGTATGTTTCTCTAAATAGCCGTTTTCAATAAGTTCTGAGGCGTGTTGAATTCTATGATAATTTACAAAGTATTTAAAGTTTCCAAACTCTGAACCTTTTAAAATCATTCTAATTTGTCTCTCTTTTTGGTTTGAATGAAAGCTCATTTTACTTAAAGAAAAATCAGGATCCAAAAACAATAATTTTGAGACTAGAACTGTTTTTAAATTCCCATAATTTTCATGTACTTGACGATTTAATATGACTTCAGGCTTTAAGTACGAAAGTTTAGGTAAATAGCTTAAAATTTTTGGGCTAAAGGTTAAAAACAAAAATTCAGTCAGATATAACAATTGAACGATGTTGCTAAAGAATTCGTTCAGAACCCTTCCTTTGAGTAATACGCCGATAATGATACTAAGTATTATATTTAGAGTGATAATGCCCCAATACAGTATAAACCAATTCTTAAAAAGTATACTTTTGGAGCTCTTAATTTCTAAGTTTTTATAGCCATCTAAAAATATTTTTAAAATCATCAATAGTGTAATGAGACTAAAGATCACAAATGAAATGGCATAATCTCTATAGTATAACGTTAAAGTACTATTTTCTATATAACTGAAATCTCGATTATAGAATTTTGGTTCTAAAAATCGATACCCAAAGTGATTTAAAGCGAAAAACACAAAGATAGTTAAACAAAAAATAAAAAGAATTTTAGAAAACTTAGACTTATTTTTTCTAAATACGGTTTCAGCAAACAAGAATAAATATAATAGACCTATGTACTTAACTAGAAGTGTTATTTCTATGGGAATTGGCAAGAAATTTCCAAGGGATAGCAACCCTAAAAAATTTATAACAAGATTAGACATAATGTGTGCCACAAAAAAGGAGAGGTAGCTCTTATTATGCTTCGTTTTTGAATTTCTTAAGTGTATGACCAAAAAAATCAAAAGCATCATCAGTAATAATGAAATTGTAATTTCCATTTATTGTTTAATAATTTTACTGTAAAAGTAAACAAATATGTAATAATATATTTTTTATGCGCACATTTTATACTTTTTGATACTGTTAGGTGGGTGGTATTGGGAAATCAACTCGATAAAAACCTTAAATTTACTGGATATTATTTAACCAATTTAACTAAAATGAAAAAATTACTACTTCTATTGTTATTTCCTTTGTTGTCATTCTCACAACAGCAGATTACCAAGGTTACTTTTAACCAGGACGATGAACTAAGATTAGGAGCAGAGCCTGATGAATTGATTCGAATTTCCGTTCACACCACTGAATCGATTTCGAATGCAAGCCTCCTTATATCGAGTGCTGGCTGGGGTGATGGTCTAGCATCTCAACCAATGACTTCAGAATCAGATACGGAATTTTATTATGATTATGTTATTCCTGCGGACAGTTCGCTGACTAACGGTGCATTGAATATTTCGTTTTCAGTAGATGCCTTAGAAACTTACTCCGTTAAATTTGCGGTTGCCGATGTTCGCCAACCGGAAGGCCAAGGAAATTCATTCAGACCTTATGAGATTAATTCGATTGCCAATTTGAGTTGGGTTTTTGACAGTCATCCTGGTCATACGTCCGCAAACTTCAAACAGACACAGGATTTGGATTTACAGGGTTACAGTTGGATGAGTAAAACAGATTTTAACTATCCAAACTTCAATCTTAGCAGTCCGTCTCTAAATTACTTCAATTATGATGGAAACGGTCATACGCTTCAAAACATTAGCTTAACAGAGACTAACAAAAAACAAAACTTTGGTTTTTTTGGTAACATTGCTTATGGATCTATTATGAATCTTACAATAGACAACATGACGTATGATATCTTGTACACAGGTGATGAGAATCTTAATAATGTTGGATTACTTTGTGGTAGTTTAGATCGTAGTTATTTATTTGATGTCATTGTTAAAAACTCTACGCTAACGATCACTTCAAAAAGCTATGTTAACAATGTTGGAGCTTTGATGGGAAGAATCGGTTACAGTCGTTTTATCGAAAATGTAACTTCACAGGACAATACCATTACCATTAAGGGAACTCCCAATAGTACCAACCACTACTCTAATTATGTCGGCGGTTTATTTGGAAACATGGATTATTTGGACCAGTATAATTCATTAAGTAAGTTTTATTCCAAAAACAATACCATTACGTTATCTGGTTATGGGAATTATATTGGAGGCTTAACTAACATGAACTATATATTTTCAGGGCAGACCGAAACAAATAATAGTGAATACCTAACCCTTTCCGAGTTTCACACAGAAAACATTTCAATTACGATTACTGATGATGTTTTTGATAGTAATGGTAATGGTAGAGCCTCTACGCGTGTCGGCGGTCTATTTGGGTCTTTGAAAACCAATTCAAATTATTCAGACAAAACACATGCAGAGCTTATAAAATCATCAGCAACAGGCACAATCACTTTAAAAATGGGTCGTGAAGTTGGAGGTCTTATAGGAAATGCAGAAGCCCGAATATCAGATGTTTATTCCAAAGTAGATATTAACATCGATTTAGGCGCTTATGCAGACTGGCAAAACACGAGTGGCAATACGACTTGGGGTAGCTCCAAACTAAATGAGGAATATACAAATATAGGTGGTTTAATAGGTGTATTGACTTACAAAGGAAGAGCATTAAGCAACAGTTATTCGGCAGCTAGTTTTACCGTTTCAGGCATCAATTTTACAGATGATCTTCTGTATATAGATTACACTGGAGATGGTAACTTGGATCAACCCAAGCGATGGGGATCCGTAATTGGAAACACCAACAACAATAATGCAGATGAGTTTGTAGCGGACAATGTATTTTACAATTCAGACTTGGTATCCTATGAAGCCGTAGCGCCTTTGGATTATAATGATAGTAACCCGAGACAAGCGTTGGTAAATGCTGTTGGGAAAACAACTGCAGATCTAAAATTAATCTCAAACTTTATGAAAAAAGGTTGGGATTTTGTAACAGAAGTTTCTAATGGTACAGATGATATTTGGGATATCAACAACGGTACTACAGCTACCGCGATTAATGAGGGGTATCCAATTTTTAGTCATCAGATAGAGAATGGACCTTTGGCAGTAATGCCTATTATACTAACGCCTTCTAGTGATTTTAGTACAGGCCTTATGGTGTCGACTCGACAACTGATCGCGACGTCTGCCCTTGGCGGTACGAGCACGATTTCAGCGACTTCGTCTAATAGTGACATTGTAAGTGTTGTGGTTGAGAATACAGTAACAGATGGTGATATTACAACGTCTGATTTGGTGTTTACCTACAATGGAATTGAAGGTACCACAGGAAATGCGCTCATTACGGTTATAGGAGAAAATACGAATACGGAAACTGGAGAGATTGAATTCACTTACTTTCAAGATCAAAATGCTCCAATAATTGAAACGCTTCGATTTTACAATGGGACTCAAATGCGTTTGGGTGGTAAAACGGGCGAAAATATCCGTATTGAAGTCGTATTATCAGAAAGTGCAGGTGAAACCAATACGATAGATCTTACAGGTTGGGGCCCCGATGTGACTGCTGACATGTCAATAGATTCAGAAAACGATAAAAAACTCTTTTATAATTTTTCAATTCCAGAAGATGCGACCCAAACAGAAGCCAAAGTCACAGTTTCTATAAACGCATCCGATGTTTCTAATAATACATCTTTTAAAACTAGTAATTTTGTAGTTGCCGATGTCCGCCAACCGGAAGGTCAAGGAAATTCATTCACCCCTTATGAGATTAATTCGATTGCCAATTTGAGTTGGGTTTTTGACAGTCATCCTGGTCATACGTCCGCAAACTTCAAACAGACACAGGATTTGGATTTACAGGGTTACAGTTGGATGAGTAAAACAGATTTTAACTATCCAAACTTCAATCTTAGCAGTCCGTCTCTAAATTACTTCAATTATGATGGAAACGGTCATACGCTTCAAAACATTAGCTTAACAGAGACTAACAAAAAACAAAACTTTGGTTTTTTTGGTAACATTGCTTATGGATCTATTATGAATCTTACAATAGACAACATGACGTATGATATCTTGTACACAGGTGATGAGAATCTTAATAATGTTGGATTACTTTGTGGTAGTTTAGATCGTAGTTATTTATTTGATGTCATTGTTAAAAACTCTACGCTAACGATCACTTCAAAAAGCTATGTTAACAATGTTGGAGCTTTGATGGGAAGAATCGGTTACAGTCGTTTTATCGAAAATGTAACTTCACAGGACAATACCATTACCATTAAGGGAACTCCCAATAGTACCAACCACTACTCTAATTATGTCGGCGGTTTATTTGGAAACATGGATTATTTGGACCAGTATAATTCATTAAGTAAGTTTTATTCCAAAAACAATACCATTACGTTATCTGGTTATGGGAATTATATTGGAGGCTTAACTAACATGAACTATATATTTTCAGGGCAGACCGAAACAAATAATAGTGAATACCTAACCCTTTCCGAGTTTCACACAGAAAACATTTCAATTACGATTACTGATGATGTTTTTGATAGTAATGGTAATGGTAGAGCCTCTACGCGTGTCGGCGGTCTATTTGGGTCTTTGAAAACCAATTCAAATTATTCAGACAAAACACATGCAGAGCTTATAAAATCATCAGCAACAGGCACAATCACTTTAAAAATGGGTCGTGAAGTTGGAGGTCTTATAGGAAATGCAGAAGCCCGAATATCAGATGTTTATTCCAAAGTAGATATTAACATCGATTTAGGCGCTTATGCAGACTGGCAAAACACGAGTGGCAATACGACTTGGGGTAGCTCCAAACTAAATGAGGAATATACAAATATAGGTGGTTTAATAGGTGTATTGACTTACAAAGGAAGAGCATTAAGCAACAGTTATTCGGCAGCTAGTTTTACCGTTTCAGGCATCAATTTTACAGATGATCTTCTGTATATAGATTACACTGGAGATGGTAACTTGGATCAACCCAAGCGATGGGGATCCGTAATTGGAAACACCAACAACAATAATGCAGATGAGTTTGTAGCGGACAATGTGTTTTACAATACAGACTTGGTATCCTATGAAGCCGTAGCGCCTTGGGTTACAAGTAACCCGAGACAAGCGTTGGTAAATGCTGTTGGGAAAACAACTGCAGAGATGACAGTCTCCACAATTTATGAAGCCGCAATATGGGACATAAGCACCAATATGTCGTCTTCAAGCATTTGGGGAATTAACGCTGAACTTAACGGCGGTTATCCATATTTTAATGATATTATAGATTCCTATTTTGTTCCAACGATTACGCTAATCGGAGATCCAAATATATATTTATTACTTGAAGACACTTATACAGAACTAGGGGCTACCGCAGTCGATTACACAGGAGTTGATATATCGAATGACATTGTTATTGACAGTTCTAATGTAGATACTTTAGTGGAAGGGATTTATAACGTCACTTATAATGTTTCTGACAGTGACGGAAATATTGCTGAACAAGTTATTCGAAAAGTGTATGTAAAACCAGCGTCGTTTTATAAGCCAGTAATTAATCTTTTAGGAAGTAATCCTTTAGAATTAGATATTAATGTAGACTTTAATGATCCAGGCGCAATTGCAACGACTTATCTTGGAACCTATATATCAGAACAGATTATAGTGACAGGTACTGATGTTTTGGATACATCAACAGAAGGAACCTATGCATTGTACTATAATGTGACCGATGCAGAAGGTAATGTCGCTGATCAGGTTATTAGAACCGTTTCAGTGGTTGATAATACCGTGTATGTACGTCCAGAAATCACACTAGTTGGCGCTGCAGAAGTATACGTTCTACTAGGAACTGACTATGTTGAAGAAAATGCGACTGCTGAAGATTCAGAAGGTGTTAGTTTAACGACTGCTATTGTGATCGATGCCACAAGTGTTGATACTTCTGTTGAAGGCGACTATACAGTGACCTATGATGTCACTGATGCGAATGGAACAGAAGCGATTCAAGTGGAAAGAATAGTATATGTAAGATCAGAAGCTTTCTTTATTCCAACCCTAGTCCTTAACGGAGAAGCTGAGATCAGTTTAGAACTTAATGCTATGTATGGTGATTTAGGAGCTGTAGCCACGGACTACTATGGAAATGATATTTCCGCATCTATAGTGCTTACAGGGACTGTTGACACTTCAGTTGAAGGAGAATATCTACTAAATTATAATGTTACAGATGCAGAAGGAAACGCAGCCATTCAGATCTCTAGAACGGTGACTGTGGGGACTACATTAGGACTAGATGGTTTTAGTACTATGGAGGATGTAAAACTCTATCCAAATCCAACTTTTGATAAAGTGTTCGTGAAGCTCGTGAACCTAAAACGATTGGAAGTTTATGATATAAATAGCAGAAAGTTATTTGAATCTACAGAACATCAAGTCAGTTTATCATCTTATGATTCTGGGATTTATTTTATTAAAGTAATTAATAAAGAAAATCATTCTAGAATGTTTAAGATTATATTGAAGTAAGTTTTAATAAACCCTATTGAAAAAGGCTCACATTTTGTGAGCCTTTTTTTTGTACCTAATACTATTTTTTTTAATGTTAATGTCTATTGGTTTTAGAGAAACGTTGTGATTCAAATTAATCTTATTAGTACTAAAATCTAAATTAAGGCATTGATAATTTTTCACTATTTTTACATTCACCAGTTTATTAAATTATGTTTTAATTATGCGAAATTTTCAACTCCTATATATACTTTTTCCTTTATTCACTTTTTCACAAATAGACCATTGGGAAAGCGTTGTACTCCCAGGAGATGACTGGGATTATCTTGTGCCAACACAACAACCCAATGCCAATTGGAATCAATCCGGATTTGATTCTTCAAGTTGGAGTACAGGCCCTTCAGGGTTTGGCTATGGAGATGACGATGATGCGACTACGATAGCCACTACAATGTCTGTTTATATTATTAAAACTTTTGAGATTACTGATGCTTCACATGTGGAGTCCATTATCTTAGATATGGATTATGATGATGGTTTTGTGGCCTACTTGAACGGACAAGAAATTGCAAGAAACTTGGTTTCAGGCGCTTTTCCAAGTTTTGATCAACCCAGTGATGGGGGGCATGATGCCTTATTGTATCAAGGGTTCGCACCAGAACGTTGGGGTGTAGATGTATCACTTCTAACCACAGGAACCAACACCCTAGCGGTGCAAGTGCATAACCAGGCGATTGACTCGTCCGATTTGACTGCGATTCCTGTATTATCCTTAGGAATTAATACGACGGCTATTAATTACAGAACACCTCCCGAATGGTTTGTTGAACCCTACGTCCCAGTGACTATAAATTTGGAGTCTTCCAATTTACCCATTGTTATAATTGTTACTGCTGATAATCAAGAAATTCCCAATGAGCCTAAAATTGACGCTACTATGAAAATTATTTATAGAGGCGAAGGACAGCGAAATTACGTCACAGATGAAGACAATGCTTCTTATCTTGATTTTGATAATGCAATTAAAATTGAATACCGTGGATCTTCTTCAGCCTTATTAGATAAAAAACAATATGCATTTACAACATACGACGACCTTGGAGAAAAAGATAATGTTAGTCTTCTTGACATGCCCAAAGAAAATGACTGGATTTTAAATGGCTTAGCATATGATCCCTCATTTATAAGAGATTACATCAGTTATAAACTTTCAAATTTTATAGGAAACTACGCCTCAAGAGGACGGTATTGTGAAGTCATATTAAACGGAGAGTTTAGAGGTCTCTATGTCTTACAAGAAAAACTTAAGGCAGACGATAACCGAATCAATATTAATAAAATTAAAGAAAGCCATTTAACCCTTCCTAAACTTACCGGTGGCTACATCACAAAAACGGATAAAATTGAAGGCTTAGAAAATGTAGCATCATGGTCAATGGATAATTATTTAGGGTACCAAAGTAATTTTCTACACGAACATCCAAAACTGACTACTGTACAACCAGCTCAACATGAGTACATAAAAGGCGAATTTGAAACGCTGCAAGAAAAAGTAACCCCTCCTAGTAACAGTTCAATAGCAGACGGGTATCCCTCCATTATTGACATCCCTTCTTTTGTAGATTTTATATTACTCAATGAGTTGTCATCCAATGCTGATGGTTATGAGTTTAGTACATTTTTTCATAAAGACCGCAATGGCAAATTGAGAGCAGGGCCAATTTGGGATTTTAATTTAACATTTGGAAACGATTTATTTTTATGGGGCTTTGACAGAAGTAAACCTGATGTTTGGCAATTTCAACATACCATAAATGGTGGAGGTAATAATGGCCCTAAATTCTGGAAAGATCTCTTTGATGATGCCGTATTTAAATGCTACCTAACCAAACGATGGGAAGCACTTATCGCCCCTGGAATGCCCTTAAATAAAGAGGCGATTTATGATTTTATCGCTGCCACTGATGCCCTTATTTCTGAAGCCGTCGTACGTCAAGAAACAGTTTCACAGACCACAGGCGAGTTTGACCAACAAATTATCGAAATAAAAGCATTTATCTCCGATCGAATGGATTGGATATCAAGTCAATTAACGGATACAAGTTTGTGTGATGACATCACAACGCCGCCTTTGGTGATTTCTAAAATCAATTATAACCCTATGGTAAATGCAGCCTTAGATTCAGATGATTTTGAATTTATTGAAATAAAAAACAACAGTTCGTCAACAGTTAATTTGACTGGGGTTTATTTTGGAGGCCTAGGCTTTACCTATCAGTTTGAAAATGATGCTACTGTGTCTGGACAAGGCTCTATATATTTGGCCAATAAAACGGAAACGTTTGTTCAACGTTACGATTTTGAGCCATTTGGAGAGTTTTCCAGAAACCTTTCTAATGCTAGCGAAGATTTGATTTTAAGAGATGCCTATGGAAATATTATCGATGAAGTGACCTATAGTGATGATACACCATGGCCCACGGACGCAGATGGTAATGGTTCTTTTTTGAAGCTTGTTAGCTTGAACTTAGATAATAGTTTAGCAGCCAGCTGGATAGCACAAGAGGATACTATCGATAATTTGTCTGTAAATGCTGCGCAATTCGGATCGTTTTTGAGCCTTTCTCCAAATCCAGTTACCGATAAATTAAACATAACAACCAATCGAGGAGAAATTTCTAGCATCAAACTGTGGAGTATTAATGGCAAATTATATCAAACCTATGATACCAATAGTCGTCAAATCCAATTGGACTTAAGTGGTTTTGATAACGGACTTTATATTTTACAAATTCAAACCAACAACGAAACACAATACAAGAAAATTATTAAAAACTAAAGGGTTTAAAACGATTTATAGAGTAAACCCGCTCTACGAAGTCTGTGACTTCGTAGCAATAAAAAATAAAATGTAGAAGCTTTTACAGGAATGTAGAAGCTTTTTTATTGCGTTGCAACCTCGGCTCTTTTACGCATATCTTTCAAATTAATTATTATACCAAAAACCCACAACTTTTAGGATGTGGGTTTTTGCTTTAGTGTTAAGAAAAGAAACTCAAAGTTTTCTCCCAATTGAAGTGAATTGTGACTAATTCAACCTTATTCTATAGTGATATCAAACGAAGCTATAATATCTGATTCTCCTCCTGCATCGCTAAGCCCTGTGTTTGGTTTAGTAGGTTCATGACGCAATGTAAACGTTAAGGTACCAGAGCTTGCTGCTCCGGCGACGAGTGTAAACTCAGTTCCTAATTTATTACCATTGGTATCAAGATTTTCATTGGAAATTGTGATATCTAAGTCGCCACCTGAAGTATAGAAAAATTGGTGCTCTACACTTTCTTCTTCAACTTCTTCTGTGATGTTTTCTGCAGGATCCACAGTTTCATTAAGTAGAACAATGCTACCATTGTATGTGACCCCAGAAGCTAAATTGCCTGTCGTAACCACAGGTTCGTTTGGCCCATCACCATCCAGGTCACGCGTTTGTAAGCTAACCGCTGTACCTCCGCCATCAGGGACAAGTGTAACGGTCAATGTGGTGATCACTTCTTCTTCGTTTACGGGTTGTGGTTGTTGGTCATCGTCTTTTGAGCAGCCAATAAATAATGTACTTACTACTAATGCTAGGATTAAAAATTTTATATTTTTCATGTTTTTTGATTTATTAAATTAATAATTGATTTTAAGATTAAATAAAAAGTTTCGGCCCAAATCATCTGCATAATAGCGCAAACGATTCAGGTAGTTTCGGTAGGACGTGTTTAACACGTTTGTAATTCGAAGTCCTACCGTTAATTTTGAGTTTTGATTGAGGTTTATATCTATACTTGAATTAAAATTAAGCAAATGATACGCGTCTGGTGTAGAACTCACATCCACCTCTTGCCTGGTTTGAGTTTCTGGAATATAGACTTCAAAATTAGTATTAGGGTATTCATTTTGTTTAAAAGTATAGGCGCTCTGTAAAGACAAACGAATGGTATTGAATTCGGGATTTTGATAGACAACTTCATTACTTACATTGACAGGCGGCATGCCAATTAATGGTGCATTTAGCGTTTGGTCATAGCCTTTAACCAAAGAGAGCTGACTCTTTAAACGATAATTTTTAGCAAAAGCATAGGAGGCATCCACATCTACACCCAACAACTGAGCATTGGTTTGACGGTATTCCCATACTTGAAAGCTTCCTCTTAACGTCTTTTGGACATCTATAGGTTCATTAACTATAAAGTTAGAAATTGTGTTTATGTAGGGATTTACATAAAAACTAAATTTAGCGCTCTCCTTTTGAAATGTCAATGCAACTTTGTGTGCTATTTCCGACTTGAAGCTTAAATCTCCCAACTCAATTCGGGAAGCAGAATGGTGCAAGCCTTCGCTAAACAGTTCTGAGGAATTTGGTGCACGAGAGGCAATAGAATAGTTGAAAAACAACTTATAATCCTTTCCAAAGGTATAGGCTGCTCCCAGAGTTCCAGAACCATTACTAAAGTTTGGTTGTGGATTGACTAAAATTTGAGTACTCAATTCCTCAATCACAATTTCGGGGAAACGCTGGTCATAATCACGGGATTCCCAAAAGGACGTTCTGTAAAATTTAAAAACATCCATATAGGCATAATCATAACGCCCCCCAGCCTCAAGAAGTAATTGATCGTTCAATTGATAATCTACTATAAAGTACATTCCCAAATCGTACATTTTATAATCAGGAATCAACCGTCTAACCCCCGTACTCGGATTAGCAAAATTGTTTTGATACTTAGCCATTATTCCGGATTTCAATAGTAATTCATCCGTCAAACGAGATTCTAAGTCTAATAAAACAGTATGGGTGTCTAATTGTAAATCCGATGACGCCTTGTCTTTGTCATCTCCGCGTCTAATGTCAAATTCTAAGCGGTTGTTTCTTTGAAAGTCATATTGAAAGCTCAGTTTTCCAAAGTTTTCAAATCGTTTAAACCCCTTTATAGTAGCCAAATGATGCGTGACATCTTGCCTCGGTGCTGCGATAGTGTATGTAAAATCATTTATGATTAAAGGGCTATCGCTATCTATTGCTCGAACTTGGTCTTGCGCACCCCCTAAATGGGAAGCTCTTAAAATACCAATCTCATTTTCAAAGCGTGAATAATACCCTTCGATCCCATAGTCAAAACGGTTGAAACCTAGCTTTACAGAAGCACTCCTCTCAAAAATTCCTGTATTGCTCAACACATAGTCGGGAGCCTCAAAATCTCCAAAGCGTTTTAGCGTTCCTTGAAGCGTAGTATACCAGCCACTTTTATAACTTTTAGTTAATTTTGAGCTTAATGATAAACCACGTCCATTAGTTGAAGAGGTCATCAAACTTTTGCCATACAAACTATCTTTTACGGGAACTTTTGAGGACTCAGCAACAATGACGCCTCCTACAGCATCACCACTGTATTGAAGCGCACCAGCACCTTTGATAACTGTAAGGTTGCTAATCGAATTTATATCGATATTAGGAGCGTGTTCTGCACCCCATTCTTGGTCTTCCATACGTACCCCATTATTAATCATCACGATGCGACTGCTGTGAAGACCGTTGATCATAGGTTTTACAACGGTACTTCCAGTATTTAATGAAGACACTCCGCTCAAACTTTTTAAGGCATCTCCAACCGATCCACTGCTAAAACGTTCCAACTCGTCTTTATTTATACTATTTTCAAGAAGTGTTTTGGATTTATCGCTATAAGCTTTCCCGTCAATCGTAATTTGATTGAGTTCTTCTATGTGATGCTCCAATTTGAAGGACTTGTTGGTATCTCCAGAAACCTTAACTGTAAACCCCTTTGTCAAACAATACGGATGTGAAACCTGTATGTAATAGCTAGCATTACATAGGTTTGAAATCGAATATGCTCCATCAAAATCAGTTTGAACAGCTTGGTTAGTTTCTGCTACAATAAGGGTTACACCAGTGAGCAATTGCCCATCGTGAATATCAGTTACTATACCCGAAAGTGAGTTGTTACAATTTTGTGACAAAGAGGTGACACTGCTCCATAGCAGTACCATAAA
>JABAYZ010000017.1 GCA_018608735.1 Flavobacteriaceae bacterium
AAGGCATTGATTTGAGTTGACTTCTTAGTTTTTTAGGCATATTTTGAACTACCATGGCATAACTATGGTCAATGAGTTCAAAGAGAAATTGAGGAGAAAACCCGCAGTTGTTTAAATAAATGGTGTTCCAATGTCTTTTATTGGTGTGAAAACCAGAATGAATGGAATCATAGTTATTCCGAAGCTCATCAGCATAGTCAGGGTCACATTTTAATGTGATGGAGGGTTTGCCTTGCTCCCAAGCTTCCAATGGACATAACGCAAATATTTTCCCTAGCACTTTATAAACTAAAGTACTTTCATCGAAAGGAAATTCTTCGGTGGTTTGTTCCTTTTTTAAACAATAGGATTGAATGGCATCAATTGTTATCATCAGGATTTAAGGGTTTCTTTATCATATAATTTATACAGGATCGGCTTACTTGGAGAGGCATCGTTTTCAAAAGGTGCAATTAATATGTTTAAAATATACTTTCCATCTTCAACAGAGTTTGGAACAAAAATAAGTTCGGTGATCGTCGCGTCCATACGGATTTCACCCCCAATATTCCAAAAAGCTTTATGTGCTAAGAGCTGCCCATCATCCTTTTCTTTATCTACACTTGGGGTGTCCACCAATAAATGTTTTACGCCTTTTTCGCGGAGGTAAATGGCCGCAGCTTCGGTAAGGTACGGCGGGTTGGTATGCGCGTATTGTCGACTCAGTTTGTCCTTGGTATTTGGAAGTGTTCGTATAACTACCGCTTCTCTTTTTTTGTTACCTATAGCATAGCGCAATTGTTTTTCGGAAATGATAAAATCGCCCTTTAAAAATTCTGGTACTACAGTAATCACCTCCGCCACAAATAAAAACTGTGTCAAACAACTATTAATAGTATGAACCTCATCCGTGATATGCCCCACACACTCAGTATGCGTGCCGTGTGCATGTGGGTTAATTTCAATCGTATTAAAATTAACTGCAGCACCTTCTTTGACACTTCCAGTCCATCCTTTCACTTTGGCTGGATATATTTTTGGCGGTGGCAAATACCAAGCATTTACATTCTCTTTAGAAGCACGAAATGGAATTGAAATGTCCAAAGGTTGATCGATATATATGGTGTAGGTACGGCTATTGGCTTGAATAATTGCTTTCATCTTTATCTTATTTGTTTTTTAACAGTGGCATGGCTTAAATATAAATTTAATTAAACTAAAAACAAATCGGAGGCAATGCCGTCCGAAAGAAATTTTCCAGTTCTTGTGACTTTTAAATGGTTATGCTCTAAAATGAGCGTCTTGGAAGTTCTAAATTTTTTGGAACTTTCAAGTAAGTGGTTTTTGATTTTCAGTCCAAAATCGGTTTCAATTTTTTCAAGAGAAACGCCCCAAATCGTTCGCAAACCGGTCATGATGTACTCATTAAATCTGTTTTCTACAGATAATAGTTCCGATTCAAACGGTAGTTCATCGGCATCTAATGATTTTATATACGTTGAGTTATTAGAAACATTCCAGCTTCTTTTGATGCCATCAAACGAATGTGCTGAGGGGCCTACACCCATATAGGTTTTCCCAAACCAGTAACTCATATTATGTCTTGAAAAATATTCAGGCAGACCAAAGCTACAGGTTTCATAATGCGTCAATCCTTGTTTTGAAGTTTCTTCTACTAGCACTTCAAAATGTTTGGCTGATAGTTCATCATCTATTGGAGGATGACTCCCTTTACTTATAAAATGTTCCAAGGCTGTTTTTGGCTCTACAGTGAGCGCATAACAAGACAGGTGTTTAATCCCAAATGCAAACGCAGTATGTAAATTTTCACGCCAGAGTTCAACCGTCATTGTGGGCATTCCAAACATTAAATCGATGGTGATGTTATCAAAATAGGTGGTAGCAATTTCTAAACATTTTTTAGCTTCCTCGGCATTGTGCGCTCTATTCATAGCTACTAAATCCAATTCGTGAAACGATTGAATCCCTATACTTAAACGGTTAATTTTTGTATATGAAAGTGCTTTTATTTTTTCTAAATCCAGATCATCTGGGTTCGCTTCTAGCGTAATTTCTGGGGTGTCAGATATGTTATATTGCTCATAGATTAACTGAATAATTATGTTTAGCTCCGTAACCTCCAAAACGGTTGGGGTGCCCCCTCCAAAATAAATAGATTGAATTTCTTTAGAATCGTATTCAGATTTACGAAGAATCAGTTCTCTACAAACCGCCTTAATAAATGCCGATTTTGAATTTTGATTTGTTGAAAAGTGAAAGTTACAATAGTGACATGCTTTTTTACAAAATGGAATATGAATATAAATAGCTGACACTAAAACAGAGTTTTTGGTTAATACTTGAATGCCTTAGCATTAATAATATGTTGTAAATGATGATTACAATGCCAAGCATAAATAGCTATACTTTGCTCTAAGCTTACAAGCTCATTGCCGTCGGGATGAATATATGTTTTCTTCAGTTGTGTGCTGTCAAGTTTGTCCAGCAAAAATACCCATCGTTGATGAATGCCCGCCAAAAGTGTGGTTGCGCTTTTAATACCAAAATTTATGGTATCGGTCAGCTCTGCCCACTGCGCTTCTTCATAGGGTTTAATAGTAGGGTTGTTTTCTGTAAGGGCCAATTTAAAACGGATGATGCTGTTCATGTGACTATCTACACAATGGCCAACCACTTGCTGAATAGTCCAACCGTCTGGTCGGTATTTATAATTAAGTTCCTTATCTGTAAGAGGGGTCACTTCTTTAATCACACGAACAGGAAATTGTTTTATATCATCTAGCCAGGTCTTGATATGGGTAGATTCAATTAAATCGGGTATTTGAGGTTTTCCAATAGGGTATTTGAGGGCTTCTATATCCATAATATTTATATTATTTTTTAATTCTACTTTCGTTTTGCTTTACAAAGGCACTCCAGCCTGTATAACTCTTACCACCCGTCACTTTTCCTTGGTTATAAAAATGACATACGGCTGCAGCCAATCCATCTGTGGAATCTAGGTTTTTGGGCAACTCTTTTAGGCTTAAAAGACTTTGCAGCATTTTGGCTACTTGTTCTTTACTGGCATTTCCATTTCCAGTAATGGCCATTTTTATTTTTTTAGGGGAATACTCCGTAATCGAAATTTCTCTAGATAGTCCTGCTGCCATCGCCACACCCTGTGCTCTTCCGAGCTTTAACATACTTTGTACGTTTTTACCAAAAAAGGGCGCTTCAATCGCAATTTCGTCGGGGTGAAAGGTATCGATCAATTCGATTGTGCGTTCAAAAATAAGTTTGAGTTTCAAATAATGGTCGTCATACTTTTGAAGCAACAATTCATTGAGTTGTAAAAACTCCATGGTTTTCCCTTTGACCTTAATCAATCCAAACCCCATAATCGTTGTCCCGGGATCGATCCCTAATATAATTTTTTCTTCAACCATTAATCTACCTTTATAATTATTGGCAATTGAAATGCCGTTTGCACCTGTTGACTTCTTT
>JABAYZ010000032.1 GCA_018608735.1 Flavobacteriaceae bacterium
ATGGTGGTGATGGTGATACACTGTACGTGATGTACACCTAAAGTGACCCTACCCTGAAGTGTCCAACATTGGACAGTTACCTATTGCATGGGGGTATACAGGGGCCATGGGGGGTATGCGGGTATATGTATATGGGCTGTTACACAGATCAGGGTTTGTGGATGAGCGGCCATGATGTATGCTGCTGAATCAACATTTCTAAAATATTTCTGCTAGCTGCTGAAAGTTGTTTATATCTTTCAAAGGCTGGTTTTTTCAAATTTTCTCTAAAAACACTTGTGTAGCAGTTTTGCTTAGCAACTTCGGCACCGCTTGAGCTCACAACAATGAATGGCACTGAGTCATCAGCTATTTCTTCAAATTTTCCGCAACGTCTTTGCGCTTCAGGAAGAATAGCATGGAAATATGATAGTGGTCGTTTAGACGATTTTTCTGTAATCCAAGAAATTTTTGCGTTCATTATTTCTTTGGCATCTCGATCAACAAAAACATTTACCCACTCTTGGAATTCAGCTTTATTATGCCCAAAGCCAAAATCACCACGTAAAATTAGTGTTCTCTTAGTTAGATAAGTTACTTTTGTTTTGTTTAGATAAGGCCGAATATTAATGTCTTGGACATTTGTATAATAAATACCTTTTTGTAATTCATAATTTTCAAAAGTGGGCGCTTCAAGCACTTGTATTTTGATCTCCTCGTCTGTTGTTCTAGCGTGCCAGACACTATCAAATTCTTCCAAGACATTTGCATTATAGAATTCAAAAGGGTGGACCGTAAAATAGTTGCCAATGAACGGATCTACTTCAATATCTGATAAGTTCAGAGAAGTTAGCCATTCTGGCCGTTCTTCCGAAACAAATCGTATACTCCAATTTATGAAACGTTCCATATTTGGAACCCATTCGTCATTGAGGCTACCATCAGTTTTAGTGCCGAACTGCTGAAGCAAGAATTCTTTGTGGGTTTTGTATGGTTTCTCACCGCACCGGGCAGCACCTATGCCTTTTATAGCAATATGGTTGGAAATAGTGATGTCGTCATACTGCTTAAAAAGCATTTCATATGCATCGGAGACCGTTTTTCCTTGACGTGTACGATATCCAAGTAAATCAAAATCTGCTAATTTCAGCATTTCAACATTTAAGGAAAATAATCGACTGGTGTCATAAGAATAACCGAGTGCTCTACAACCTTTTGCGGACAACGGAACAAAAAACCCTTCATCATTGACCATGCTCAGCGCATAGTCTAAATCCCACAAACCTTTCAACCACAGCGCTGTATCTTGAGTAACAATTGCTAAAGCAAGTTCACCTGCAGCAAAACGTAATCTGACGCTGCCACAATTGTCAGTAGCGTGTATTTTTTTATCAAGTTGCATGGGATTTCTAAACGGGCAAAGCTCTGTTTTACCATCACCATCTCTATGAAATGTTTCTGAAAATGCTTTACGTTTGAAGTAGGTTTCCACTTCCAACTGTTCATCGATACTGTATCCCAAAAATCCTTTATTTGCGGCATAAAAAGTATAAAATGTAGCCATAATTCCAGGAAGGTGATAAAAGTTTGGGTTGTTGTCCCGACTATTTGAAGCTTTATAAATCCAGTTATCTGGCTTTGAGCGAGCCATCTCTAAGAAAAGCTTAGCGTATAAAGACCTGCCATTTATGAAATCAGTGGCTGCGTACGTTAAGAATGAATTTTGACAATCCGTTAGGTCACGCTCACGTGGTGTCGGCGTGGTAGGAGCTTCAAAGCCCAAAAGCTTTTTGTAACAATTTTCTTTGTTCAACAGCTGACCGTCACTACCCTGTTCTTTCCACAGCCAGTTCTCATAATATGAATACTCATATGGTATGCGCTCAGTACGATATTGAAAAAACCTGTCATAGTCTTTGATAACTCGTGGATCGGTTGGTAATTTTGCCTTCAACAATTCACTATTTTTCAGGTGGTCATCTTTCAACATAAGGGCATAGATATCGTAACCGATATCAACAAAGTGGTTATTAATTACATTGAGCGCTACCTCATCAAAATGATCAATTTTGTAACCATTTTGTGCAGAAAATTCTTTGAGTGCGTTTTCTGTTTTTTTCCCGTACTGCCCATCAACACTGCCAGCATTATAACCAAGATAATTTAGTTGGCTTTGGAGTCTTTTCACAGCATCGGTCGTTATAGCAAAGGCAGACGTGGCCAAAAAAAAGCAAAGCGATACTAAAGTTGCAAAGTATTTCATGGAACTTCCTTTCGCACGAACATATCTGTCCGCCCATCTTTATTCATTTGTTTGCTGGCAAGCTCACCATACGGTACTGGAGGTAGGTTCAAGCGTACAACGCTATCGTCATAATTAATAGTTGTAACATTAATCGTTTCGCTATTAAGCATGCATACTTTATTTTTTCAAATAGTAATTTTCGGTTATAAAGATCCGTGATGGAACTCAAAAATTGAAAACTCTGATGACTACAACATTCCAAGAATTAGTGCATGAAACGATATCAAACATTGAACGCTTAGAGAGCCGCAGTCGCAGTCGTAGTGCGAAGGCCCAGATAGGCTTCAATCATGCTGTAGAAACCACCCTCATTGATTTATGGAAAGCCATACAGTGTATCCCGACCCGAGAATGTTCTATAAATAAACGCACTGGCTACTACTCTAAAAACCGCCGATACCGTGATCCATTGCTGACCTATAAGCAGACTATTGCGGCCTTTGATGGGCTAAAAATGCTGGGACTTATTGAAGTCACCAAAGACGGGTATTACGATCGAGAAACACTGCAAGGATCGTTGACCAAGTTCGTGGCAAGAGATGAACTTTTGCAACGACTGCATGGGATTGAAGATCATCCTGCCTTATTAATCCAACCAGACCTTAAAAGTGAAACTATCCTTCTTCGGAATGTTATTGATGGGCATCGTCAGTATGTTGATTACAACGATACGCCAAAAACTGACGAGTACAGACAGAACCTTAAGACGATTAACCAATGCTTTCTCAAACATTGGGCAGATATAGAGATCAAAGATAGTGAACTTGATGCATTGGAGGCTCGCATCAGTGCTGATCACGAAAAATCACCAATAGACTTATCTGCACGTACCCTTGTTAGAATGTTCTCTAATGGGTCATTTAAGGAAGGTGGACGTTTTTATCGTGGTTGGTGGCAAAATGTTCCCAGTGAATATCGCAAGCACATTACCATAGATATGAAGAGGACAGCTGAATACGACTTCTCACAATTAAACCCTCACATGCTTTACTATGCCTACAACAAGGAACTTGGGTCAGAAGATGCATACAGCCGGGTACTTGATGGTGAACATCGTGACCTTGTTAAGTCAGCCTTCAATGCAATGATCCAAGCATCCAGCCCTCTGAGAAACTGCCCTAGGGGCATTGATCCATCCATCGCAGACATGTCGTGGAGTGAATTACGGGATCGGATCATTGCAGCACACAAGC
>JABAYZ010000180.1:0-2598 GCA_018608735.1 Flavobacteriaceae bacterium
CATCAAGCCTGAATTGCTTAAAGAATTTGAATTTGGAACTGAAGGACGACTTTTTGATAATTTAATCGATTTTGATATTTCAGTATACAAGAGAATTGTTGAAAACCAAATCTTAACTTCAAGCTTAGCAGCTTCAACTGGTTATAACACAACTGTAATTAATGCAGGTCGAATTGACACTGACGGTTTAGAAATAAGTCTCGGAATCAACCCCATAAGAAATCCAGGAACAGGGTTTAATTGGAACATCAATACTCAATTTACAGCTTATGAAACAACGGTAGTTGATATTCCTGTCGACAGAATTGACATAGCAGCAGGAGTAAATTATGCGATTGAAGGACAACCATACGGCGTATTTAGAGGCACATTTGCAGCAAAAGATGATCAAGGAAATTTGTTAATAAATGCGGATAATGGTAAAATAATCTCAAGTGAAGATTTAGGCCTTGAAGACGAAATTATAGGAGACCCTAACGAGGACTGGAGAATCACAAACATAAACACGTTTAGCTACAGAAACTTTACCCTTGGAGTTCAATGGGAATATATTAATGGGGGTGACATCTATTCAGTAACCGCATCAAATTTATTAAGACGTGGGGTAACTCGTGACACTGAAGATAGAGAGGGATCATACATCATTCCTGGTGTGAAAGCAAATCCTGATACCGGAGAACTAATTTTAGATGCAGACGGTAACAAAATTCAAAACAACATCCAATTAGGAGCTAACGACTTATATTTCATTAACCTAATGGACGTTGATGAAAACATTGTTTACGACGCTAGTGTTTTTAGATTACGTGATGTATCCTTAACGTATAGTTTACCAAATAAAATTCTAGAAAGAACTCCTATAGGAAGCTTAGCAATAACACTTTCTGGAAATAACTTGTGGTATAAAGCACCTAACTTACCTAAATATATGAACCTGGATCCAGAAGTATTAGGATCTGGTGCTGGAAATGGAAAAGGTCTTGATTATCAGAATGACCCTTCTTACAAGCAATATTCGATTGGTGTAAAATTAACTTTTTAATTAAGAAATCATGAAAAAAAATATTTCAAAAACAATCCAATTATTTTTTGCTGTTTTACTCCTTACACTAACGTTTTCGTGTGAAACAACAAACTTAGACATTAATGACAACCCTAATAGTTTAACGTTAGACTCCTCGGATCCTAATTTTATATTAAACTCTATTCAAATAAGTTTTGCTGTACAGCATACAACTTTAAGCTCTATAAGTAGTGGGGTCGTAAGACACGTTAACCAATTTGGAACATATGCTGCTTCTTCTGAAGCTAGCACAATGAATACAGCTTGGAGTAACGCATACTCAATTACAGCAAACTCACAACTCTTAGCAACTTTAGCAAATGAAAGAGGTTTGCCTAATCACATAGGCGTTGCACAAGTATTAGAAGCCTATGCTTATGTAAACTTAGTAGATTATATCGGAACCGCTGTATATAGTGAAGCTGTTAACTCCGACTTTCCAAGTCCAAATTTAGATACCGGCGAATCAATTTACAACGCTGCTTATGTTCTTTTAGATCAAGCTATAGTTAATCTTGGAGGTACAAATACGAGTTCTTTTGAAGACCTCTATTTTGATGGGGATACTGACAGCTGGATAAAATTGGCAAATACATTAAAACTAAAAATGTATTTACAGTCTAAATTGGTCCTTACTTCTGATCAAGCTACAGCAATGAATGCTATCGTGAGTACTGGAAACTTCATTTCTTCAGCAACTGATGACTTTCAAGTACAGTTTGGTACTAGTGCTACAAATCCAGATACCAGACATCCATTCTTTGTAGATGCTTATATCTCTGGTGCTGGAAACACTTATATGAGTAATAACTTCATTCACATGTTAAAGGACGATAAAACTAACATAACAGATCCAAGACTGACTTACTATTTATTTAGACAAGATCTTTCCGACCCAACTGGTGATTTACTCCCATGTGATGGTGAAGGTTTTGAATATTGTTATTTAGGAGACGGATACTGGGGAAGAGACCATGCCGATGATCAAGGAATTCCAAATGATGGAAATAACAGAACAACATATGGAATTTATCCTGGTGGTGGAAAATTTGATTCTGGGACTAATAATGCCAGAACAAGCGCATCAGATGGTCTTCAAGGAGCTGGGATTCATCCAATAATACTAAGTTCTTTCGTACATTTTATGTTAGCTGAAGCAGCACTCCCATCTCCTGCAGGAATAGGAGCTTCGGGAGATTCTAAAACTTTACTTACAGATGCCATCGAAGCGTCGTTTGCAAAAGTAGAAGCGGTAAGTGCTATCAGTATGGAAGCAGCCGACAAGACAGCATATATAGACTATGTTTCTGATGAGTATGATGCTGCGACATCAGATGAAGATAAGCTAGCAATTATTATAAGAGAATACCACATTGCACTTTGGGGCAATAGTATAGAATCCTATAATAACTACAGAAGAACAGGTTATCCTTATTTAGGAGAATCCGTAGATTCAAACACAGCATTTCCAAGAAGTTATTTCTTGCCAGAATCTGAATTAAATTCTAACGATAATCCTGCTTTAGAACAAAAAG
>JABAYZ010000180.1:2608-23498 GCA_018608735.1 Flavobacteriaceae bacterium
AAAAAGCCCTTACTGATCAAGTATTCTGGGATACTAATGCTGCAGATTTTATAAACTAATAAAAATAATATTATGAAAAAAATACAATATTTATTGCTTGGGATTCTAGCGATCACGCTGTCCCAATCCTGTACCGATGAAAGTACTTTTAATAATCCTGTTCATCACGAATTAACAAATGGCTCATTTATTAGGTTTGAGAATAATCAACCTAATTTAACATTTGAAGATGCTCAAAACATATCCTTTTCAGATAATATATTTGATCCAAATGGAAACACGTCTTTGTATGAACTAAAAGTGAATGCCACAGTTGGGGGTATAGAATACGAAGGTGATTATTTTTCTACAACAACGTTTCCTGCTAAACTAGAAATCACGAGTCAGAAACTAGCAGATGCTATTGACATAGACGTAAACGACATAAGTTTCGGAGATAGTTTTGTTTTTAGCGCATTTGCTACAAGAAATGACGGAGTTGTGTTTAATGGAGATGCACCATCATTTGACGAGGATGAGCTAACTGATGGAACAGGAAATACAGAACCTACATTGATAAGTGTTGCTGCTTATAACAACGCTATGAGTTTTCAAATTATTGTTTCTTGTCCTTTTGTACAATCAGAAATAATTGGTGAATATGTGGTCGTAGCTGATGTGTGGGCAGATTATTCTCCTGGAGATCCCCTTACTGTTGTTGCGGGCGAAAGTAGTGATACGTTTAGAATCTTAACAGATGATAATCCATATATTTCTAATGCAGCAGGGAGCTGGTTAGAGGTAACTGTAGATGTCGCTACTGGAGCTAGTACGGCCTTAAGCAACTTCGGATATGCATATAATGGTTGGTATACAATGTTAAGACAACAGGCAAGAACCGGTTTAACATTATCTTGTATTGGGTATGTTTCAATTGATATAGATTTCTTAGTTACTGAAACCTCTGGTTTTCTAGGTTACAATTTAACCATACAAAAACCATAATGTCATTAAATAGTATTCAATAAAATAAAAAAACCACCTCTAACGAGGTGGTTTTTTTATTAATAACTACATTTGAAAAATGGATAAAGAAACCAAAATTTACGGCCTTCGAGCTATTATTGAAGCCGTGGAAGCTAAAAATAATATAGACAAGGTCTTTTTACAAAAAGGACTTAGTGGGGCGCTATATACAGAGTTAGAAAACATATTGCGAAAACAAAATGTCAACTTTTCGTATGTCCCTGTAGAAAAACTAAACCGTTTGACACAACACAACCATCAAGGCGCAGTAGCCAACATGTCACCAATTGCGTTTTATGATTTGGAAGAATTAATCACAGCCGTCAAAGAAACCAAAGAAAACCCATTGTTTCTTCTCCTCGATCAACTCAGTGATGTGCGCAACTTTGGTGCCATCATTAGAACTGCCGAATGTACTGGAGTAGATGGTATCATCATTCAAAAAAGTGGCGGAGCTCCTATAAACGGAGACACCGTTAAAACCAGTGCAGGTGCCGTATTTAATATTCCTATATGTAAAGTAGATCATATTAAAGATGCTATGTTTTATCTACAGGCCTCAAACATAAAAGTCATTGCAGCCACAGAAAAAACAGAAAACACCATTTACGATATTGATTTTAAACATGGCTGTGCTATCATTATGGGTTCTGAAGACCGAGGCATCAACCCTTCTATTTTAAAATTAGTAGATGACAAAGCAAAACTCCCAATGTACGGCAGTATTGCATCCTTAAATGTTTCTGTAGCATGTGGTGCTTTTTTGTATGAAGCTGTAAGACAACGCCTCTAAACGTCTTTTTCTTTGAAAGTATAACGGATCTCTGAAGTAGGATCGGTAGTGGGGTTGTCCTCTAAAGTTTCAATAAAGTTACCATCCGCATCAAAATGTTGTAAAAAAGGATCTTCTGCTTCGTCATAATCTATAGCTTCCCACGCATATTTGGGAGGTCTAGGGATTTCTGTTTTAAAAAACAGAGCAAAAACAAAACCAACAAACAATCCCGATAAATGCCCTTCCCATGACATGTTTTCTTTAATCGGAAAGACATACCACAACATACTACCATATAAAAAAATCACTACAAATGACAAGGCCGTCAAACGGTAATGTTTAGAAAAAATACCTTTAAACAACGTAAAACTCATCAGCACATAAATAAGTCCGCTCGCCCCAATGTGATTGGCAGAACTCCCTATAATCCAAGTACATAGACCTGACAATAAAATACCATATAAAATAACACGCCAAGCTATAGGACTATAAAAATAAAATAAGGCAGTTGACAACACCAATAAAGGGGTAGAGTTATGATAGAGATGTTCTAAACTTCCATGGATAAACGGACTGAAAATAATCCCTCTCAACCCCGTTAATGTTCTGGGATACACCCCCAGATGATTCAAACGAAATCCAAAGCGAAGTTCCATCCAAAAAATAATCCAGATCAACAACACAAACGCTATAGGATAGCCGATCACGCCAGTGGAAAATCGAAACGGTTGTTGTGGATTCATGGTTATAAATTTACTAAACACCAGCAAATAACCCGCCAAAAAAAGGCAATATGTTAGAATGTCACCTTTATATAAAAAAAAACTTTAGTTTTGTAGAATGAATGCACCCTTGGCAGAACGCTTACGACCCAAAAAATTGACAGACTATATCAGTCAGTCGCACCTTATTGGCCCCAATGGCGCATTGACCCAAGCTTTAAAACAAGGACTGATCCCCTCTATGATTTTTTGGGGACCACCAGGCATCGGAAAAACCACCCTTGCCACAATCATTGCTACCGAATCCGAACGCCCATTTTACACCTTAAGCGCGATCAGCTCTGGAGTTAAAGACGTCCGAGAAGTCATTGAAAAAGCAAAACAAAGCGGCGGATTGTTTACCACCAAAAATCCTATTTTATTTATCGACGAAATTCATCGCTTTAGCAAATCACAACAAGATTCACTACTACAAGCCGTTGAAAAAGGCTGGGTAACACTAATAGGTGCAACCACAGAAAACCCAAGTTTTGAAATCATCTCTGCCCTACTCTCGCGTTGTCAGGTCTATACGCTAAAACCTTTTGACTCCAACGACTTAGAGGCGCTCCTAAAGCGTGCTATTGAAACGGATGAAGCGCTATCGAAAAAGAAAATTAAACTCCTAGAAACTGAAGCCTTACTACGTCTGTCTGGTGGAGATGCGCGAAAACTGCTTAATATCTTCGAATTGATTGTCAACTCTGAAACTGCTACTCAAGTCAACCTCACAAACCAGCTGGTCTTGGACAAGGTACAAAATAGTACAGTTTTATATGATAAAACTGGCGATCAGCATTACGACATCATTTCTGCCTTTATTAAATCCATTCGTGGCAGTGATCCCAACGGCGCAGTCTATTGGTTGGCGCGTATGCTAGAAGGTGGAGAAGATGTGAAATTTATTGCACGACGCCTTCTCATCTTGGCCAGTGAAGATATCGGAAATGCCAACCCAACCGCTTTGGTATTGGCAAACAGCACCTTTCAATCTGTCACGGCGATAGGCATGCCCGAAAGTCGAATTATACTTAGTCAGTGTGCGACCTACTTGGCCTGCTCGCCAAAAAGTAATGCAGCCTATACCGCCATAAATCAAGCCATTGAGGTCGTGAAAAATACAGGTAACCTTGCAGTACCGCTTGACATTCGAAATGCCCCTACGAAATTAATGAAAGATTTAGGCTACGGGGAATCCTACAAATATGCCCACAATTATGATCTGAATTTTGTAGCGCAAGAGTTTTTACCAGAGGGCATCGAAAATACACAGTTCTATAAACCCGGGAATAACCCCCGTGAAAATGCACAACAAGAGTTTTTAAAACAACGTTGGAAAGACAAGTATAAAGGCTAACGCTCTACGTTTAATGCCTCAATAATTGTTTTATCGTTTTCGACATATTCACGTACCCAATTTTGTCCACGCTTATAAATAATTCCCGCTTGACCTTCTATAATATATACCGCATCAAACAACGTAGCATGTGTAGAATATTTAATTTTCTTTGAGTTTGAATCTATAAAATCATAACCAGAATTGGTGGGTTGAACCATTAATTTCACAAAAAACTGCGCTTTGAGCTCAGAAACTTTAACCACTTCTTCCACTACTGGGATTGATGGCGGCGTTGTTGGGATGGACTCAGGGATAACTGCCGTACTAGAAGTACCATTATAATTATAGTTAAAGTCGCTTAACTCGAAAGCTTTTCGCAAGGCTTCATGGTAGGCTTTCTTGTATGCCTTGAGCTTAGATTTTCCGATTTCGGACGTAAATACAACCTCATCTTTGCAATTTGTGAGCACTATTTGTAATTTGGTCATTAAAAGTCCTTTAATATTCATCACATCTGCATGCAATGCCAAACAATTGTTTTGAGCTAAATCATCCGGAAAACGGTCTTGTTTGGTAATAACTGTAAATCCATTTTTTTTAAGCAAAAATGCAGTCAAAGAATTCAATTGATATTGATCGTCAGACTTTAAAAAATCATAGCGCTCAGGAACCGAAACGTATTTATAGTCATTGATAGCCGATTGCGCAAAACTTACTGAATTCAACAGGAGGACAAGCAAAACAAGTAGTGGTTTAAAAAATTTCATATCAGGTTTTTTTATAGGGTTAAGGTAATTATAAATACTGTTTAAGTTCTAATAAATGGTCTATGCCTATAATATCTGCGGCTAAGGTTTCTTTGTGATAATTAAAACAAATAGCGTCCATCCCAAAGTTGATCGCACCCATTATATCCGCTTCCAAATTATCCCCAATCATTAGACTGTTCTCTGTAGTAGCCTTAGCCATTTGAAGCGAATGATTAAAGATTTTGGGGTTTGGTTTTTTAACGCCAACCATTTCAGAGTTGGTAACCGTCTGAAAATAATGATCAATGTTGGATTGGTTTAATTTTCCATGTTGGACTTCTTTGAACCCATTGGTGATGATGTGTAGCGTGTACTTAGATTTCAAGTACTCCAAAATCGCTATCGTTTCGGGGAACAAATGGTTAAATGTACAGAGGTGTATGATATAATCATCCGATAATTTATGAACCATACTTGTTGACACCTGCATATTCAAGGCCTTAAATGCGTCATTGAGTCGTGCAAATTTTAAATTCTTTTTATCAATTTTTTCTTCGCGATACAATTTCCAATACTGTAAATTTATCGGAACATACACTTCCAAAAAAGCACTCAGGTCAATATCTAAATCGTTTAATTGAAATATTTTTTCAAAGGTTAATGCGGAGTTTTTATCAAAATCCCAAAGCGTATGATCTAAGTCGAAAAAAATATGTTTTTTATGATGAAATGTCATTGGATAAATCGAGTATAATGTTAAATAATGATTTGAAATCAGACCAGCGTTTGCTGGGGCTAAAAGCGTAATTATGAAAAATGAATGTAAACGTACCGTTAACCTTTTTAACTTCCGAAATTGCTTTAAGTAAAGTCTCCTTTTTATCTAAAAACGAACTGTGTTTAAGCAACACAAAATCCATCAATTGAAACGGATGAATCATTAAAGGCGTTTGAATCTCATAATCTAAATCATAAAACAAAAACGGTGTGCATGTGCCCGCCCTGAATCCAATAAACTCTGGATATCCCATCGTATAATCAGAATTAATTTCGAGGTCAATATAATTGCGATAAGTCGATGGTAAATTCACTTTAGAAGATGAAGATCGCGCAGCGGTCGTAACGGTATTTATCACGGCATCCATTTGCCGTTTTTCGGACTTTAAAATCGCCATAGAATCCAATGCCATATAAGACGCTTTAATACCCACATTACAATAATCGGCTACCGATTTTATCAAGGATACAAATTGCTTTTTGTTGAGGCTGTTATTCTTGTCGTAAGTCGTTAAATTGCCTATTAAAAAAAATACATTAAATTTTGTTTTCGTAGTTTTTTGACGGTTAATAATCCATTTAAAATTGTCATATGGATCTTTTTTAAATCCAAATAAGACTGGAAAACGGTCATATAAAAATTTGAATCGCAACCGAAATAAATCGGAAATAATACCCCCAATAGTTCTTAAAAATCCCTTATTTTTAAAATAATAGGCCACTGGCACATCAATCACCGGATTAATAGAAAATTGGCGTGATTCAAATTCATAATTAGGAAAATGCATCTCTAAAGCTGCTTTGAATTTATACGCCCAAAGGTCAATTACGGGCTGATGTAAAAACCCGGATTGAAACGCTAAACTTTCTTCTTTTGTAAACCGCCCATAACTGTCTTTAACATGTGGCAAATACTCCTCATATCGACTTAATAAATAAAAAGCTGCTGAAAAAATATCGTAAGGAATATGACTTTTTTCGCCACAACTAAAAAAACATTTGGTGTCTTCCCAGTTTGAAACATTAATCTCTAAATCTGAAATCCCTTGCTCAAACAAAAGGCCATTGCTTCCTACAAAAAACTCACTACCAAGGGGCTGTAAGCCGTAAGACATTTTCAAACTTTCATGTGCAATAAATTCTTCAATAACACTGGTAAATGCTACTGGAGTTTTCAAAATCCTTGTACAAATTTGTTTGAAAACAAATCGAAGTCGAGGGGTTATTTTAGACGTGTAAATTAATAGCATTATAATAAGCTTTCATCGGCAAAACTAAAATAAGTCTTTTCTGTGACAATAATATGGTCTAGGACTTTAATATCTAAACTTTCCGTAGCTAATTTTAATTTTTGAGTTAATTGTTTATCCGAAACACTCGGTTTTAGCATCCCCGAAGGATGATTGTGGGCCAAAAGGATTGCCGTGGCAGAATACTCCAAGGCTTGCTTAAGAATGATACGAACGTCTACAATAGTGCTAGTCATCCCTCCTTTGCTTAATTGTGTTTTTGCTAATATTTTATTGGAATTATTTAGATATAACACCCAAAATTCTTCATGAGTAAGATGACCCAAAAGCGGTTGCATAATTTCAAATGCCGAGCGACTCGTAATGATTTTGTCAAGTTGTTTAGGAGTGCTTTCTCTTCGGCGCCGACTGAGTTCTATGGCAGCTCTAATCTTAATCGCTTTCGCTTCACCAATGCCCTTAAAAGTCATGAGTTGAGCCGTTGACAACTTCCCTAAATTTTGGAGGTCATGCTGTACGCTTGCTAAGATACGCTTAGATAGTTCTACCGCACTCTCTTGAACCGAGCCAGAACCAATTAGAATGGCCAACAATTCGGCATCACTTAAAACTCGGGGGCCTTTATCTCTTAGTTTTTCGCGGGGGCGGTCATCTTGAGACCAATTTTTTATGGAGAATGATTTGGGGAGCATTGTCATAAATTTGGAGAGTTAGTGTTATTATTTTAGTCAATGTGGTTGAGACACTTTGTTTTTAAGGGGTTCAAAATCTAAACCGCCATAGCTTCCTGAGCTCATCAATAGTACTGTTTTATGCACATATTCCAAAGCCATTAAATACGCTTTGAAAAGTGTAGGATCTGTAAAAATAATCAAATCGTTGCGGTCAAAAGCATTCTCTATTTGGACCTTACTAACCGATTCTAATTGTTTTATTTCCACAGCATGTGGCGAATAAAAAACCACGGCCTTATCAGCGGCGTCTAATGTGTTTTTATAATGGTCCAGAAAGTCTGCATTTAAACTACTATACGTATGAAGCTCTAAACACGCCACAAGTTCACGATCTGGATATTGTGATTTTACGGCTTCGGTAGTAGCTTTGACCTTACTAGGAGAATGTGCAAAATCTTTATAGACCACACAACTTGAGTTTTCTGCTACTTTTTCCAAACGCTTACTCGCCCCAGAAAAACTTGAAATTGCCTCATAAAAATCATCTTGATCCACCCCCATTTGTTGGCAAATCCATTTGGAACCTGCAAGGTTATTTAAATTATGAGCGCCAAATATCTCAAGTGGAAGAGGCCCTTCTTCGGTATTCAAATATGAAACGCCATCCACTATCGTATGTTCAGGGGTTTGGTATGGAAATTTTCGAATTTGATTTTCGCTTTGTTCAACGATAGTTTGTACATTACTATCTTCTGTATTGTAGGAAATACTCCCCCCAACAGTGATACTCTCTACAAATATTTTAAACTGTTCAAGATAGTTTTCAAATGTTGGAAACACATTGATATGATCCCAAGCAATCCCACTCAATAGCGCAATATTTGGCTGGTATAAATGAAACTTTGGCCGACGGTCAATTGGTGAACTTAAATATTCATCGCCCTCAAGTACAATAAAATCGGCATCATCCGTAAGTTTCACCATAACATCAAAACCGTCTAATTGTGCACCGACCATATAATCGACATCAATATCGTGATAATTTAAAACGTGTAATATCATGGCAGTAATGGTTGTTTTTCCATGGCTACCCCCAATTACCACACGAGTTTTGTGTTTAGATTGCTCGTACAAAAACTCAGGATATGAATATATTTTCAGTCCCAGTTCTTGAGCTTTTAAAAGCTCAGGATTGTCCTGTTTGGCATGCATTCCAAGTACTACTGCATCTAGGGTATTCGTGATTTTTTCAGCAAACCAACCAAAGTTAGTTGGCAAAAGTCCTGCAGAATTTAATCGGGATTTGGAAGGCTCAAAAATAGTGTCATCACTACCTGTGACGTGCAGCCCTTTATTGTGAAGCGCCAATGCCAAATTGTGCATCGCTGCACCTCCTATAGCAATAAAATGTACATTCATACTGAAAGTTTAAGAGAAGTAAAGATACGGAATGAGCTTAAGTTTTCTTAAGGCTTTAGCAATAAAATTAATTGCTGTTCTTTCAATGCAGCGGCAAAATCGGGTTTCAAAAGAAGTGCTTGTTTGATAGATGACAGTGCTTTAGAACTATTATTCTGAAGTTTAAAAAGCTGTGCTTGAATTAAGTAAGCCTCCTCCAAAGGTTCGTTGTCTTTTGAAGAAATAGTATCGATATAGGTTTGTATATACTGCAGACCAATACCAAGTTTTGTGTTGTGCAAAACACAAGCAGTCGCTATTAGAAAATGTAATGAATTGGTATGCATATTCAGGTGAGCAGAATGTGACAATTCAGGTTGAAAACACGCCAATTCATTTAGAGTACCTAAGGCTTTTTTATAATACGCCTTGGAGGTTTCGTCTTTTCCAGAGTTTTTAAAAACATACGCTTTTGCAAAATAACCATTGGACTCCGAAAGCTCCTCCAATTGATCCGCATAAACCAGTGCCTTTTTATAGCTCCCCCCTAAAAAACTTGGCAACTGTGTGTACAACTCCACCAATGCCCATCGAACATTTACATGGGTTGGATCAAGTTCTGCCGCTTTGAAGAAAGCTGTTTTTACTCTCGAAATTTGACCGATTCCACTTAGTTTACGCTCCTCTTTAGCCAATTTCCCTAGGACACCTCCATACTTGTAATGATAGTTCGCATTATTGGGATCAAGGTCTAGAAGTTGTTCGTAATAGGCAACCGCATTACTCCAGTTACTTTGTAATCCATAGGCATCACCCATCAATTCTATTAGCACTACGTCTTGAGGAGTTTTGGATAAATAAAGCTCTAGTTTTTGAATAGCTTTATCATAAGTTTTCGCTAAAAATAAAGTCTCAAATTCTTGAGTATAGTTTTGACCTATTAAGAAAAATGGGCACAACAAAATCAGTACGAAATTTTTCATGCCTAAAGTTTTTTATCGGTTTAACATCGCCCACAAACTGTCCTTAAGTTGAACAATACCCGTTTGAGCTACAGAAGAAATAAACAAGTAATCGATAGGTAATTCGCCATCCAATTCTTGAGTGAGTTCTGCCTTTAATTCATCGTCGAGCATATCACTTTTAGAGATTGCGATTAAGCGTTCTTTATCGAGCATTTCTGGATTATAGCGTCGCAACTCATCTAACAAAATATCATATTGTTTTTTAACATTATCGGCATCTGCCGGAATTAAAAACAACAAAATAGAGTTCCGTTCAATGTGACGTAAAAAGTAATGCCCCAGGCCTTTTCCTTCTGCTGCACCCTCAATAATCCCAGGAATGTCCGCCATCACAAACGACTGATAATCTCTGTATTCTACAATACCTAAATTTGGTTTTAAGGTGGTGAATTCATAATCGGCAATTTTTGGTTTAGCAGAAGTGATCACTGATAATAATGTTGATTTTCCAGCATTTGGAAATCCAACTAAACCTACATCTGCTAAAATTTTCAGCTCAATAGTTACATATTTCTCAACCATTGGAAGTCCAGGCTGAGCGTATCGTGGTGTTTGATTTGTTGATGATCTAAAATGCCAATTCCCTAAACCGCCTTTACCGCCTTCACAAAGAATAACCTCTTGTTGGTTTTCTGTGATTTCAAAAAGAACTTCGTTGGTGTCCGTGTCACGAAGAACCGTTCCTAACGGAACCTCAACGTATACGTCTTCTCCATCAGCGCCAGTACTACGACTTTTGCTGCCTGACCCCCCATGACCAGCTCTAAAATGACGTTTAAATTTCAAGTGGTGTAGGGTCCAAAGATGTTCATTACCTCGAACAATAACATGACCTCCACGTCCACCATCACCACCATCAGGGCCTCCTTTAGTGATAAATTTCTCGCGATGAAGGTGAACAGATCCTTTTCCTCCATTTCCAGAGCAAGCAAACATTTTTACATAATCTACAAAATTACCTTCTGTCATGTAATGCGTTTTAGTTTACAGTGTATTAATCACTGTATTTAATCGGACCGTGATGTCTTCTACAGACCCTACGCCATCCACGCCAAAATATTTATCCTTAGCCGAATAATAAGACTTTAGGATAGCTGTTTCGGCATAATATATTTTTATCCTATTGCGAACCACTGTATCATTGGCATCATCAGGTCGTCCGCTTGTTTTTCCGCGTTTGAGAAGGCGTTTTACCAAAACTTCATCATCAACCTCCAAAGCAATCATGGCACTTATTTCCGTTTGATGCGATTTCAAAAGTACATCTAAAGCCTCTGCTTGTAGTACATTTCGAGGAAATCCATCAAAAATAAATCCATTTGAATCCAAGTTTTTAGCCACTTCTGCACTCAGCATATCAATCGTTACTTGATCTGGTACCAGCGCCCCTTTGTCCATAAAAGATTTCGCTAGTTTTCCTAAATCTGTTTCATTTTTTATGTTAAAACGAAACACATCTCCTGTCGAAATATGAATAAGATCATAGGTTTCTTTTAGAAAAGCAGCCTGAGTACCTTTTCCTGCACCTGGAGGGCCAAATAATACTAAATTTTTCATTCGTAATTTAAACTTTAAATTATTGACTTCTTTAAAGAGCCTTAGTTATTAACTAAAATCAAGATGCAAATATACGCAATTGTAAAGGTTTTGATTCCTTTTGATGGCCGATTTTAGTGTCCAATTTCATTTTTAAGTGTATTTTTGTACTGAATTTATAAAAATCGTTCAAGAAAATCTTAATAATGGAGTATTTTTCATCACACTTCAAACTTGGTATATTAGGCGGAGGTCAGCTCGGGAAAATGCTCTTATACACGACCCGAAAATTTGACATTCATACCTGTGTTTTAGACCCTAGCGAAGAAGCCCCTAGCAAACTAGCTTGTAATGATTTTTTTCAAGGCGACTTGATGGATTATGACACCGTTTACAATTTTGGAAAAAAAGTAAACACCCTCACCATCGAAATTGAAAACGTTAATATCAAAGCCTTAAAAGCACTTGAAAAAGAAGGGATTACTGTACTTCCCTCTTCAAAAACGTTAGAAACGATTCAAAATAAGGCAACACAAAAGTTGTTTTACATCGATCATAATTTACCAACTGCACCCTTCAAAAGGTTTGCATTTACAAAAGAAATATATACCGCTATAGAGCATGACAGTATTGCGTTTCCTTTTGTTTGGAAATGTGCTCAATTCGGTTATGATGGTACTGGAGTGAAAATTGTACGATCAATCGATGATTTAAAAAACTTACCAAATGTAGAGTGTATTGCGGAAGACCTTGTTCCATTTAAAAGTGAATTAGCCGTAATTGTGGCTAGAAACGAATCTGGAGATGTGAAAGTATATCCCGTTGTAGAAATGGAATTTCATCCGGAAGCAAATCAGGTTGAATATGTATTATGTCCTGCAAGAATTTCTAAAGACATTGCCAACAAAGCAAAAGCAATCGCCCTAAGAACCTCCGAAGCGTTTGCCCATGTAGGATTGTTGGCTGTAGAATTATTTTTGACACAGGACGATAACATTATCATAAACGAAGTTGCACCTCGTCCCCACAATTCAGGACATCAAACTATTGAAACAAGCTATACATCCCAATTTGAACAACATATAAGAGCGATTTTAGGGCTCCCAATGGGAAGCACCGAAAATAAATTAAGTGGTGTGATGGTTAATTTGGTAGGTGCCGAAGGTCACACAGGAGAAGTTGTCTATGAAAATATAGAAAAAATCATGGAAATGAAGGGTGTAACACCCCATATTTATGGTAAAAAACAAACGCGGCCTTTTCGTAAAATGGGACATGTTACCATCGTTCATTCTAATATCGAAAATGCAAGAGCAATTGCTCAAGAAGTAAAACAGTCAATCAAAGTAATAAGTAAATAATATGGCACAAGTAGGAATTATTATGGGAAGCGACAGCGATATGCCTGTCATGAAAGAAGCAATCGCAATTTTAGAAGGGTTTGATATACAAATTGAAGTAGATATTGTTTCTGCTCACCGAACTCCTGAAAAATTATTTGACTATGGATCAAACGCACATAAGCGCGGACTAAAAGTGATCATAGCCGGAGCAGGCGGTGCAGCACATTTACCAGGAATGATTGCTTCTCTAAGCCCACTCCCTGTAATTGGCGTACCTGTAAAGTCTAGCAATTCGATTGACGGCTGGGACTCTATATTATCAATATTGCAAATGCCTGGCGGGGTACCTGTAGCTACAGTAGCGCTTAATGGTGCTAAAAATGCTGGGATATTGGCCGCACAAATAATTGGAGCTGCGGACACCTGTGTTTTAGATAAAGTTTTAATTTATAAAGAAGGGTTAAAAGCAAAAGTTTTAGATGCCTCCAAAAACATCAAATCATAAATTCCCCCTAAATAATCCTCATGAGCATACTTGATACGCGTTTTGAAACGCCTTATAATACTGCACCATTTTCACAACTTGAAACAGCAGCATTTTTACCCGCTTTCAAAAAAGCTATTGAAAGTGCTAAAGCTGAAATTGATCTCATTGTTAAAAACAAGGCATTAGCTTCTTTTGAGAATACGATAGAAGCATTGGAATATACTGGAGAACAACTCGATCGAATTTCAAGTATTTTCTTTAACTTGAATGCCGCAGAAACCAACGATACGATTCAAAAAATAGCGCAAGACGTTTCGCCATTACTCACCGAGTTTTCAAATGATGTGGCTTTAAACACAGCACTTTTTGAACGTGTAAAAGCAGTGTATAACACTAGAGAATCGCTCTCATTAACAGAGGAACAAAAAACACTTTTAGATAAAAAATATAAAGGGTTTTCAAGAAACGGCGCCAACCTCAATGCCGATCAAAAAAAAATACTTCGTGCAATTGACAAAGAACTAAGTCAACTTCAACTTACTTTTGGCGAGAATATTTTAGCGGAAACAAACCGCTATGAACTATTATTAACTGAGCTCTCAGACTTGGACGGCCTACCAGAAGGGGCTATTGAAGCTGCCAAACAATTGGCCGAAGAAAAACATAAAAAAGGCTGGCTAATCACTCTGGATTACCCAAGTTATATTCCTTTTATGACCTATGCCAAGAATAGAGTTTTACGACAAAAACTCGCCTTAGCATTTGGACAAAAAGGGTTCCAAAATGATGCCTTAGATAATCAAGATATTGTTTTAAAAATCACACAACTTCGCTACAAGAGAGCGCAGCTTTTAGGCTATCAAACCCATGCGCATTTTGTACTAGAAGAACGGATGGCCAAAACACCTGAGACGGTAAAAACCTTTTTGGAAGACCTTTTATCAAAAGCATTGCCTGCGGCCAAAAAAGAGTTTAAAGAACTCGAAGATTTTGCAAAAAAATTAGACAACATTGATCGTTTAGAAAAATGGGATAGTGCCTATTATTCTGAAAAACTAAAACAACAGCTTTTCAACTTTGATGACGAACAACTAAAACCGTATTTCAAATTAGAAAATGTTATTGAAGGGGCTTTTGAAGTTGCTCAAAAACTATTTGGACTACAGTTTACTCAAACCAACGAAATTGACGCCTATCACAAGGACGTACTGACGTATAAAGTTGAGGACTCAAAACAAGATCTAGTAGCTATTTTTTATGCCGATTTTTTTCCTAGAGCTGGTAAACGTAATGGCGCTTGGATGACGTCATATAAATCACAATACGTCAAAAACGGAATCAACGAAAGACCCCACGTATCAATTGTGTGTAATTTTACAAAACCAACGTCCACAAAACCGTCTTTACTAACATTTAACGAAGTTACCACGCTTTTTCACGAGTTTGGACATGCGCTTCACGGGATGTTAGCAGATACAATTTACCCGAGTTTATCGGGGACAAGTGTAGCTTGGGATTTTGTAGAATTGCCGAGTCAAATTATGGAAAATTGGTGCTATGAAAAAGAGGCTTTAGCACTCTTTGCAAGACATTATGAAACGGCTGCTCCAATTCCAATGAATCTTATTGATAAAATCCGAGCAGCCTCTACATTTCAACAAGGCATGCAAACACTAAGACAGCTCAGTTTTGGGTTATTGGATATGAGTTGGCATGGTATAGATCCTTGCAATATCGTAGCTGTAAAGCAACATGAATCCGCAGCGTTTCAGGCCACACAACTGTTTCCAGACGTGGCTGAAAACTGTATGTCCACAGCTTTTGCCCACATCTTTCAAGGGGGATACTCATCGGGGTATTACAGTTATAAATGGGCTGAAGTTTTAGACGCCGATGCTTTTGAATATTTTAAAGAAAATGATCTTTTTGACCCTAAAATTGCGGAGAGGTTTAAAACTCATGTATTAAGCAAAGGCGGTACGCAAGACCCTTTAGAATTATATGTTAAATTTCGTGGACAAAAACCGAGAGCAGAAGCTTTACTCAGACGCTCAGGCCTTTTGAATTAGACTTAAAATAACCACCAAAATAAGGGTTAGAATCGGAACAGATTCCACCCAAAAAGCCGTATAGTAACGCGTCTTCGTTTTTGTGCTATGAAATACTAAGGCCGCCAATACAGCAACCGAAAAAAATACTATCAAAAATCGACTTTGATCAAATTGTTGTTTGAAAAACTCCAATAATACTGCATCGCCCAGTAAGGCATATCCAATAATTTTAGTGTTTTTAATTCCTAATTTTTGGGGAAGGGTTGACAGGTGGGTTTGATCCAAATCTAAGTCTCTAATTTCAAAGGGAAGCATCAACACAATAACAATAAAAGCACGTTGCAGCACCAGAATCCAATGCTCTAAATTAAGGGCTTGCTGGGATTCTAAAACGGGTAAAGTAACCGTGGTCATCGCCCAAACAAATGCTATGATATAAATTTTGACACCGCCTATAGACCTTAAATTTTTTGGAGTTTTAACACCCATCGGAATCGCATATAAAAAGGTAATCAGCCCTAAAAAAAACAATAGAACTTGACTTGTATATTGAAGGCTTAAAAAGGCATAACCTAAACCCATTAAACTCAACACTGACACCAATTGAATGTATTTTAATCTCGTTGTAAGTGAGCGATAATAAAACTTCGCCAAACCAAAGTATTTCACAAAGTTATAGCCTACAATTGAAGCGCAAAAAATGGCGCTATAGAAAATTGGAGCAGTAGTTAAATGCAATTCATACCCCGTTAAAACACAAAAAGAAAGCACGGCAAGTGCCACATGTATACTGCTATTTATATAGAAATCTAAGAGGCGTTTCAAAAGCGTCATACTGCAAAAATAGGCAAACTGTTAATAACCCTGAGAATTGTTTAATAACTTTCATTTTTAGAAAATTAAAACCTTATTAATTTGCTTAATTTTGTTTTTTATACAAGATACCTAAACGATGAAAACAGATGTATTTGCCCTTAGGCATATTGGTCCAAGAGACGAACATTTCAAAGAAATGCTTCAGGTTGTTGGTGCAAATTCTATAGACGAGTTGATTGTTGAAACTGTTCCTGACAACATTCGACTAGAGTCACCCCTAAATTTGGATATGCCTTTAAGCGAGCAAGAATACTTTGAACACATTCATCATTTAGCTTCAAAGAATAAGGTTTATAAATCTTATATCGGAATGGGCTACCACCCTTCTAACCTCCCAGCCGTTATTCAGCGAAATATTTTGGAAAACCCAGGCTGGTACACCGCTTATACCCCTTACCAAGCTGAGATTGCTCAAGGCCGTTTGGAAGCATTGTTGAATTACCAGACCATGATTTCTGACTTGACTGGTATGGAACTCGCCAATGCCTCTTTACTAGACGAAAGTACTGCTGCGGCTGAAGCCATGGCCTTGTTGTTTGCAGTGCGTCCAAAACCACAAGCAAAAGCAGGCACTGTAAAGTTTTTTGTTTCGGACGAGGTGTTACCGCAGACACTCTCTGTTTTAAAAACACGGGCAACTCCGATTGGAATTGAATTGGTGTTGGGAGCTTTTAACGATTTTGATTTTTCATCTGATTTTTTTGGTGCACTTCTCCAATACCCTGGAAAATCAGGTGTAATTATGGACTTGCAAAAATTCATTAGTGAGGCAAATCAAAATGACATAAAAGTCGCCGTTGCTGCTGATATTTTGAGCTTGATAACTTTAGAAGCCCCAGGGAAATGTGGTGCAGATGTTGTCGTGGGAACTACCCAGCGTTTTGGCATTCCAATGGGATATGGCGGTCCACATGCCGCTTATTTTGCAACCAAAGAAGCATATAAACGTTTTATTCCAGGCAGAATTATAGGAGTTACTAAAGATATGGATGGTAATCGTGCCTTACGAATGGCACTTCAAACTCGCGAACAACATATCAAAAGAGATCGTGCAACTTCTAATATTTGTACGGCACAAGTACTGCTTGCGGTCATGGCTGGAATGTATGCCGTATATCACGGTCCAGAAGGCTTAAGATATATTGCACAAAAAGTTCATGCAACTGCCGTAACATTGGCAGATAGTTTAGAAAACCTAGGGTTTGATTTGATTCATGATGGCTTTTTTGACACGATTCAAATTCGTGTTCCTGAAAACTCAACCCTCAAAACCACCGCAGAACACAACGAAATCAACTTCTATTATCCAGACACCACAACCGTTTCAATTGCTGTAAATGAAACCACAACGCTTTCAGATCTTAATCTGATACTCTCCATTTTTGCTGAGTCTTACGTTAAAAAAACAACTCAAATTCAAACACTGAGTTCAAATATAAGAATCCCTGAAACCGCAAAACGTCATTCCAGTTTTTTAAGCAATGTGATTTTTAATAGTCATCATTCTGAGACGGAACTAATGCGCTACATCAAGCGCTTAGAACGCAAAGATTTAGCTCTAAACTTCTCTATGATTTCATTAGGATCTTGTACGATGAAGTTAAATGCTGCCGTAGAAATGCTACCTCTAAGTTGGCCAAACTGGGGGGATATTCATCCGTTTGCCCCTATCAATCAAGTGGAGGGTTACCAAATTGTACTAACAGAATTAGAGAGTCAATTAACAGAAATTACAGGGTTTGCAGGAACATCTCTCCAACCGAATTCTGGAGCTCAAGGCGAATTTGCAGGCCTGATGGTCATTAGAGCTTATCATGAATCCCGAGGCGATCACCATCGAAAAATCTGTATTATTCCATCATCTGCACATGGCACAAATCCGGCGAGTGCAGTAATGGCTGGCATGAAAGTAGTAGTCACAAAATCATCTGAAAATGGGAATATTGATGTGGCTGATTTAAGAGAAAAGGCGATTTTGCATAAAGACAATTTGGCTGCACTGATGATTACTTATCCTTCTACACATGGGGTTTATGAATCTGCTATAAAAGAAATTACACAAATTATTCACGATCATGGTGGGCAAGTATACATGGATGGTGCAAATATGAATGCCCAGGTTGGCATAACAAACCCCGGAACTATTGGAGCTGATGTGTGCCATTTGAACCTTCACAAAACCTTTGCAATTCCACATGGAGGTGGAGGCCCAGGTGTAGGTCCTATTTGTGTTGCCAAACAATTAACACCATTTTTACCTGGAAATCCTTTAATCGAAACTGGAGGAGACCAAGCAATAAATGCTATTTCTGGAGCACCGTTTGGATCGGCTTTGGCGTGTTTAATTTCCTATGGCTACATTAAAATGTTAGGCGCTAAAGGATTGACAGATTCTACAAAAATTGCCATTCTAAATGCAAACTACATCAAAGATCGTCTAGAAGGGCATTATAATACTTTATACACAGGTGAACAAGGGCGAGCTGCTCATGAAATGATTATTGACTGTCGCGATTTTAAGACTAAAGGAATTGAGGTGGTTGATATTGCCAAACGCCTTATGGATTATGGCTTTCATGCACCTACCGTTTCTTTTCCAGTTGCGGGCACTATGATGATTGAGCCTACAGAAAGTGAAAGCAAAGCTGAAATGGATCGGTTTTGTGATGCCATGATTGCTATCCGAAAAGAAATTGAAACAACCACAAAAGAGGTTCCAAATAATCCTTTAAAAAACGCTCCCCACACCCAAGAAATGCTGACTAACGATGTTTGGGATTTCCCTTACAGTAGAGCCGTAGCCGCCTTCCCATTAGAATATATTAAAGAAGATAAATTTTGGCCGTCTGTTCGTCGTGTAGATGACGCTTATGGCGATCGAAATTTAATATGTACATGTGCCCCAATTGAGGCGTATGCTGAAGTTTAAAACACTAAAATTATGAGTATCAAAATCACAGGAACTGGGAGTTACATTCCAAAAATAGTGCAAAAAAATGAAGCCTTTAATCAGCATTCATTTTTAAATGTAGATGGTTCTGAAATCCCTTCCTCTAATGAGGTCATCGTAGAAAAATTTGAAGCCATTACCGGAATTTCAGAACGACGCTATGCCCAAGACCACTTGTCCACATCTGACCTTGGAGCATTGGCTGCTGAAAAAGCGATTAAAGATGCTGATGTCGACCCTGAAACATTAGATTATATTATCCTAGCTCATAATTTTGGAGATGTAAAATCAGACGCCATCCAAAGTGATATATTGCCGTGTTTGGCTGCTCGGGTCAAACATCTTCTAAAAATAAAAAACCCAAAATGTGTCGCTTATGACATCCTATTTGGATGTCCTGGCTGGATTGAAGGTGTTATTCAGGCGCAAGCGTTCATCAAAGCTGGAATGGCCAAAAAATGCCTTGTGATTGGCGCTGAAACACTATCTAGAGTAGTTGATCCACGTGACCGAGATTCAATGATATTCTCGGATGGTGCTGGCGCAACACTCATCGAAGCTTCTGAAGAGGATGGCGGAATATTGTCTCATGAATCTGCATCTTATACCCATGATGAAGTTTATCATTTATTTTTTGGCTGCTCAAATAATAAATCTTCAGAAGAAAATACCCGTTTTATCAAAATGCACGGTCGAAAAATTTATGAATTTGCCTTATCAAAAGTTCCTGGTGCAATGAAAACCTGTTTGGACAACAGTGGTGTTGATATTAAGGAGGTCAAAAAAATACTGATTCATCAAGCAAACGAAAAAATGGATGAAGCCATTGTCAATCGTTTTTATAAACTTTATAAAACACCTGTTCCTGCGGGTGTAATGCCCATGACTATTGGCAAGCTAGGAAACAGCTCTGTAGCCACCGTACCTACTTTATTGGACCTCATCAAAAATAATGAGATCGATGAGCATGAACTCCATAAAGGAGATATTATTATATTTGCTAGCGTAGGTGCCGGAATGCACATCAACGCGATCACCTATAAATACTAATATGTACGCCATTAATTTTCCTAAGAAACGCTATAAGCACACCCTAGAATTTCTTAAACAACATATTGATCCCTCAGCTACAATTTTGGATCTTGGTGTAGAAAACCCTTTGTCTGAAATTTTGAAAACCGAAGGGTATTCAGTAAGTAATACATTGGGAGAAGATTTGGATGCTAATACGAGTAGACTGGAAACCGATGCTTCGGATGTGGTGACTGCTTTTGAAATCTTTGAACATTTACTATCTCCTTTCACAGTATTAAAAAGCATAAAATCAAAAAAACTGGTCGCAAGTGTCCCTCTTAGGTTGTGGTTTTCAACTGCCTATCGCAGTAAAACGGATCCTAGAGATCGTCATTTTCACGAATTTGAAGCTTGGCAATTTGACTGGTTATTGGAAAAAGCGGGCTGGAAAATTATCGCCACAAAGCAGTGGACAAACCCTACTAAGAAGATTGGCATCAGACCTATACTTCGCTGGTTTACGCCGAGATATTATATTGTTTACGCCGAAAGACTTTGAAATTTTATATTGTCATACCGGCCCATAACGAAGCTAATTTTATTGGCAGTACACTCCAATCACTTATAAATCAAAGTTTACGCCCTACCAAAATTGTGGTGGTGGACGACAACTCAACAGATAATACGGTATCCATTGTAACAAATTTATCAAAAAAATACCCTTGGATTGCGTTGGTTTCAAATACCTCATCGGAAGCACACTTACCTGGCGGAAAAATCATAAATGCGTTTTACAAAGGTCATGAAACTTTAGATACTGAATATGACGTCATTTGCAAATACGATGCGGATGTCATATTCCCTGAAAATTATTTAGAAA
>JABAYZ010000273.1 GCA_018608735.1 Flavobacteriaceae bacterium
CAAAGTGTAGGTGGGTTAAAAACACATCTGTTACATCCTCTCTACAAAACCCATGCTTGGCAAGTCCACCATCTAATGAATCTGTTCCCCATCGGTAATAATAATTAAAAAACCGATCACTTTGTTTAGTTCCCATCCCAGTGTCAATTAAAATCAGACGGTTTCCGTCTTCGATTAATAAGCAACGCGACGCAATGTCAATCATGTTATTTTTGTCGGCTGGGTTTGTTTTGTTCCAAATGGATTTTGGAACGACACCAAACATTGCCCCTCCATCTAATTTAAAATTTCCAACATTGATGGGGTATAGTTTCATCTCAAACCTTGTTTATGATTGCGTTTAGTCGTAATCCAAAGTCTAACAATGCTTTTATTTCTTTAATACTTGCCATGCGTTCTTTGCTAAAAACTAACAATCCGTCTTTGCTAGATTCTATGTGATAATAAGCGTTGCTTTCGAAAAATAATACAAGTTCATCATTAAAAAGTGATCGAATCGCGTTTTCATTTTCGCCTCTTAAATAAAAGCGTTTTGAAAAATCAGCGTGATTTTTTATATCAATATCTTTATAACCAGTTAGAGCATACAATCGTTCTAACAACCCCTCTCGATCTAATGTAAACACAGGGACATTTGAAGATGTTTTAATGTGAAGCATGGTCGATCGGATCACTTCCTTGGCAATAAACTCTCCTTCCGAAAAGGTGACGTCAAACAAGTGACACGGACTCTCTTTTGCTGAAAGTTGATTAAAAACATGTTCAATTTTTTTAGTTTTAAAATAGATGAAGTTTTCCAAAAATGTGCTAGTTCTGTGTTTCAATGGGTCGAAGCGAAGCCCAAAATCATTTGCAACCTGTTCTAGGTTGTTCTGACGTTTTGTTTTATTGTTCGTGATAATATTTTGAATCGGCAACAAGCGTCTCAAAGCAAAGGGATGCTCTGATTTTGTGCCTAAAATATCTAAACCTATCACGCCAATATTTCCTCCTTTTTTGTGAAATAGTTCTTGATAATCATGAACGTTTTCCATTACAGAATGGTCCACAAAACCACACAACGAAAAATCTAAGATGACATCGCTTTCTTCTGGAATTGCTTCCAATTTATTTTTTAGCATATTGAAATTCAGAAAGCTACAAAAGTGTTTTACACTAATAAAATAACCGCCGTTCTCTTCTTTAAACATTAGTACGTTTGGCTTAAGAATGTTTTTTACAAACAAACTCAGACTTTTTGTAACTACAATATGAATAACAAACGTTGCAATTAAGCCTGCGACTATACCAGTAATTAACCCAACTTTTAGGGTTACAAATAGAGTTGCAAAGAAAATGATCAGCTGTTCTTTTCCTATGGTAAAAATACGACGCACTACATCTGGAGACGCTAATTTGTATCCGGTATATACAAGTATTGCCATTAAAGCAGTTAGCGGAATTCTCGTGAGTTCTGTACTAAAAAGTACAATAAATAGCACCAAAAATAAGGCATGAAATAAGTTTGAGGAGCGGTTGCTTCCGCCATTGTTTACATTCACAGAGCTTCTTGCAATTACCGTAACTACATTCAAACCTCCTAAAAACCCACTTACTACAGTAGCAAGTCCGAGAGCTTTAATGTCTTTATTTACATTAGATCGTCTTTTGAAGACGTCTAATTTATCGACAGCCTTAATGCTAAGTAACGATTCTATACTGGCAATTAAGGTCAACGCAACAACGCTTGACCAAAAAGAAAGCGTTCCTATCATGTCAAAGTTTGGTGATGGGATGTCGGTTATTATTTCCTGAATATTTGGAATACTAGGAATCATGTAGGCTGCCGAAATAGGGTTTGGTGTTTTTAGAATAAACTCATAATAATAACTAAACCCAACAGAAACAATCACAATCCACATTGTTGCGGGTATAAGCTGAAGATACTTGTTTCGAATTTTTGAATAAAACACCATAATAGCTAAACTAATTACCCCAGCAATAGCCGCATAAATCAATCCTTTATCTTGATAATTTACTACTGTAATTAAAGTGTTTGGTATTTCTAGCAAGTAGTCAATTCCATTATCTCTAGCAATTTTGTTTCCAAGCATAATGTGAAACTGTTTTCCTAAAATAATCAGTCCGATAGCCGCTAACATCCCTTGAATCGCTGACGACGGAAAATAATCTGCCAACTTTCCTAGTCTTAAAAAACCAAGTAAGATTAAAATGATTCCAGAACAAATAATCGCTGCATAAGTTGCAGTGAGCCCCAGTGTTGTAATAGCTATTAAAACAACGCCTACTAAACCGTTTCCAGGTCCTGAAATAGTTACAAAGCTTCCACCAAAAACAGAGACAATAATACCACCAACAATCGCTGTGATAACTCCCGCAATTGGAGGCGCTTCACTCGCCATTGCCAACCCTAAACCCAAGGGGAGCGCAATAAGACTGACCACCAAGCCAGAAAACATGTTTTTAGGTAAGGTTTTTATAAATCCCACAAATGGAGTTTCTTTTGTTCTCATTGTACAATTAATACATCGGTTGGTAATTCAGTTAAAATATATTCAATATCATGTGGGAATACACGATCCCAAAATGTCATTTTGGAGGGCGCATTCATCACCAAGAGATCTGCGCGCGCCACCTGTGCGTAGTGCCCTATTGAATAGCCTCGTTTTCCAAAAATGGGTTGAGACTTTATGGTTATTTCTTTTGTATAATCTGATGGGATTGAATCCAATACTTTTTTTACTCGCGCTTCTTCTCTTAATCGTAAACGCTCTTTGATAATGGTTGATTTTCGTAGTGATTTGTCGTCATCTACTTTTACACTTACTTCTTCTTGGTCAATTTCCTCAACAACTGTGATTTTTCCAACCCCTAATTTGTGACCAACCAAAAATGCGGTAGTTACCGTTTCTTGTGTTTTTGGATCTTTTAAACCATTCACAACAATATGCTCACAAGGGACACGGTTTATAGATGGATTAATTAAAAGTAGAACGGAGCAGCTAGCTTGTCTCGTAATCTTCCGTGCTATAGATCCCAGATAGTATTTTAAAAAATTCTCTTTTTTAAGAGCTCCAATAATAAGTAAATCTATCTTTTTTTCTTTTGTTGAAGTTAGAATCACATCCACAGGATCTCCAGACTTGTAAAACAACTCATATTCTAAGCCTTGGTTCTCGAAAGGGCTTAAAAATTCTGTAAAGGTTTTTGATTTTTCCTCGGAAGCTTCTCCAACATGTATGAGTACTAATTTACTCTCGAAACGTAGAGCTAAGCGTGCCGCCTCATTAATGTTAGCCTCTAGATTTGGAGAAAAATTAACTCCAATTCCGATTGTTTTAAAGTTGATAGCATTCAATCAAATTTATGTTTAAAGATTATCCTGAAATATAAGACTTTCTTTAAAAATATAAAAACCAAAAATTAGATTAATCATTA
>JABAYZ010000194.1 GCA_018608735.1 Flavobacteriaceae bacterium
TGCGTTTGGATCCTGACAGAGATTTCAAACACTACATGAAGCAGCACAATAACTTTTTACCTTCTGCTCAGGCACGCTGGTGCACAGTAAAGCTTAAACTCCATCCCTTTGAAAATTGGGTTCAAAAAGAATTCATTGAAAATGGATATCATGTGAAATCTTATGTTGCCATTCGAGCGGATGAGAGCTTTCGTGAAGGTCTTGTGTCCAAGAAAGACATTGAGACAATACTTCCCTTTCGGGATGCCCACATCGATAAGCAGGGTGTTATTGAAATCTTAGCAAACTCAGGGTTAGGGCTTCCAAAGTACTATGATTGGCGCTCACGAAGCGGATGCACTTTTTGTTTTTTCCAACGAAAAATCGAATGGGTTGGTCTGTTGGAACGTTATCCTGAAAAATTTGAAGAAGCAAAAGGCATGGAAAAAACTGCCTTAAGCGATGGCTCACCGTTCACTTGGAGTAGCTCCGAGAGCCTAGAAGAACTTCAGCAGCCTGAACGTGTTTCTCAAATTAAGGCAGACCATGCCAAAAAATTAGAAGCAGCTAAAAAGAAAAAGAAAATTAATCCTTTGCGGCCCGATGAAGGCTTTGTTGATTTTGATGAGCTTTACGGACAGCAAAAAGTTTGTTTAGCGTGTCATAAGTAAGCTGTTCTAGATTTTACACATCTGACTTTTTGCAAAAGTCAAAAATGATTTGTGGCCAGTCCTCGTTTGGCATGTCTTCAAGTGTTTCGGATATGATTTTCAGCCCGCCATTTGCGTATTCTTCGTAGATCTGAGCACATTGTCGTTCTTTTCCATCTTGAAGAATATCAACTCCACCTGTTTCAGAAACAGCGATCAGCCAGATATATTCAAGTGCTTCTGTATCTTCGTACACAGCGCCTTGGATATCTTCTGTTCCAAAGCTTTTGTTGAAAGGAAGTCTGCAACTATTGTTAAAGCCTACCGTTGCGGCAAATGTTAAAAGCTCCCGAATTGTGGGGAACATTTTCTTCCCATTTTCGGGGAAGGTGTAAGCTTTTTCGCCAGATAGAATTTGCACAGTTTGTTCAAATTCTTTGGACCGATTAATTGAAACTGCTCGTGCCATACTAAACTAACTCAATTGCTGTACCGTCGAAAGTGCTTTCATAGTGCGTAATTTTCAGCTCACGGCCTCCAACCTTCAAGGTTTCATTTGCTTTCTGATTTTGCGGCGAGGTGTTATGCCTGACTAAAGCGTATTGAAAACCAATTCGGTCTTCCAGCAATTCCAAAACCTTTTGTGAACCTTGTTCCTTATTTACCATCACGATTACTTGAGATGCCATTTCTGGCAAGAACTCAGCGGTAGCGTGTTTATAGACACTGTCCAATTTTCCAAATGGCGCATCAAGGACTAATGGAGCTTCGGTTCCAGGAAGTAGTATTTTCCCCGATGCGTTCTTGCGCAGTTTAGCAAACTTAGCTAGCGCTCCTGTGAACGCTAAACCGAGCAATTGGTTTTCTCCTTCACTTTTAGCCATGTCTGAACCAAATTTATCTTTTAGTAAGACTGTAAAATTTTTATCGACAACAACATCGAAATCCTTTCGAGCGGTTTTTTCAATAATTTGGCTAACGTATTTATTGATCTGGTTGCGTGCTAATTTAATTTCCGTCTCTAACCTATCAGTAAGAGACTTCCTGATCTGCTGTGCTAATTTTAAATTTTTCTTGTTAAAGAGATCGTTCGAAGATGAAACTGACATATTATCCAATTGAGCTTGGAGCTTTGGAATTTGTGCTTCCACTGCTTTAAGCTTTAAGGATAACTCACCTCGATTTTGCTTTTTCTCAAGTATACTGCGATAAAGCTCACTGCTTTTGCTTTGAAGTTTAGAAATATTTTCTAAGTCTGTATTCTCAATTGCGCGCGCAACTTCCGTCAAAGCAATCTCAGATTTGGTTAATGTTTCGAGGTGATCTTGATTGGCCTGTTTCGCATCATTGAAATCGTTGTTTCGTGCGGAAGTATCAGTTCGTTGTAGTTTTCTAAATAACGCTGTTAATTTACTGATGCGGCTTTTTAACTCAAGGCTTTCAGCGGTATCTAATTGACTCATCAAGAAATTTTTGAGGTCCGCATCACTAGAAATGCACTTTCCACAGACGCATTCATCGATAGACAGGATTTGTTGTATGACTTCCTTGTTGAACTTAGTTTTTGTTTTGTCTTCTGTTTGAACATTGGCGAGTACCTGTTCAATTCCCTGTATCAATTTTTTTGAGTTTACATGTATGGCATTTTCGCTTACCCAACTTTGCTTTTTAGCTTCACTTAGTTTGATATACTTTTTCTCTCTTTCAATTGTACTGATAAGGTTGTTTTTAGTCTGTTGTGCCTGCCTTATATCAGAAAATTGTGACAAAGAGCGCTCAATACTTTCTCTCTCTGCCTCCATCGTAGTTGTACTATTGTCTAGATCGTTGAGGTCGCTCAATAATTTTGACGCAGCACGTTGTTTTTGTTTTAGAGCTTTTTCAATGTCGGCAATCTGCTTAAGAGTATTCTGTGAGGTGATATTTCTTCGATAGCTAGCTTCCACAGGTTCAAGAGCATCGATTGATTGTACTACGAAGGCACAGCCTAAAATATCTTTAATCGCCCTTGCTACGGTTGCCGAATTAGCTCTGCCGGTTAGAGCTTCTGCGTGTTCTCCATCGAACAGAAAATGACTTGCCATGTCGGACGGCAAAACTGAATTGATGAAAAGTTTTGGATCGTTTCGTACTTGTTCTTGAGTGCCGTCTTCAGCAATTTTGGTAACCACTAAATGGGGTGCACCTGCTCCCTTTCTAAACGAGCGTCTTGCTTCGTAACGGTTATCTTCGTGGCTAAACTCAATGGCGACAAAGGCGAAAATTTCACCCTCTCGTGCTGCCTGTTGATTAAGAATATCGTCAGGCTTTTCAAATCTCGGTGTATGTTTTTGATAAAAGCACCAAAGCAATGCGTTCAATAGTGATGTTTTGCCTACACCATTTTCTGCATGTATCAGTGTCACGTTTCTGTCTGTTGCGGAGGCGAATTCAATTTGTTGTTCACCGTAAAAACAACGCCAATTGCGTAGTGTGATCTTTTCAAGAAGCATCTAAATCTATTTTTCTTGAATTAAATTCAATTATTTCTTTAATTTGTCTTGTACGAGCTGTGCTGGAAGTTCCTTCTTGGAAGTGCAGTCGGCGTATTTTGGAAACAAGTTCCACTGCAACTTTTTCAATTTTATCTTCAATTTCGTCCATCAAACTTGACCATTGTATTAGTAGCTGCTGTTATGAGAGCATCTCATAACAATACTATTAAATTTTCGGAGATCAAAGTCCAGTGTCCGACACTTCTCTTGCTATAGCTTTTTCTGAAGAAGAGTGGCGCACTTTCTTCACAGGTAAATTTCATCA
>JABAYZ010000042.1 GCA_018608735.1 Flavobacteriaceae bacterium
TTCACCGTGCATTCCGCATCCATCTGCGAGAGCAAATGGAGCAGAGAGAACCAACGCAAACAGTGATGTTGTAAAGATTTTCATACGTTTCTCCTTGTGTCTATATCGTTAAAGTATCCTGAAATACCTTCTAATCAAGATACACAATGTCACAACCACAATCTATTCTTTAGCACAGCCCAGCCATATCAGTACAATAAGTTTACTGTATCCATTCATCAAAATCATCATACGGGTTGAGACCCATTCTTTGAATATATCCTGAACATCTTTTTATCTTTTTTAATTGGAAATTTGGAGCCATTTTATGTTCGTTGAATTCCTTAAACCAATCAATGACGCTATTTTTATCATATTCGGAATCCAAAAATCTGTTTGCAATTTTATCTCCGGCTTTATCTTATGCCTGCTTTTACCATATATGAAGAGAAATTTTAGGTGGTTATGTAATGAATACGTTGATTGATAAGTTAAGACAGCAACAAGGCAAATTGCTGTTTAGAAAAGATGTTCACGGGAGTTTACCTTACAATAAAATTGTTGAGCGAGTTAAATTATTAATTCAGAGATTAGAAGAACTGAACATAAATTTCGCATATGGAATTACTGATTTTTCTGATCCTCAAATCACAACTGAAGATGTTTATGATCCCATTGCATTATTAGATGCGGAACCTGGCAAGATTGAACTAATTCAGCATATGGTGTCTTACGATATAGAACATCATTTGAGCACACTACTGTCGAGAAAAGACGATTGCGCACATTCTTATAACATATTGGTTTTTGGCTGTGCGATATACGTCGCTAATTCGATGACGATACCGAGTGAGCTTCAGTCATTTTTGATCGATCATTTATTAGACCCTCCCATGAAGCTGCATAAACGGGTTAAAGGGCGCCCAAAAAAGCCGATCACAGAAACAATCCTGATTGGCAGTGCCGTTTCCTTTGCTAAACAACATGGTCTTACTTCAACCAGAAACGATGAAAGTGCTAACAAGGAAAGTGCCTGCGATGCAGTGGGGAAGGCCGTTTCAGAGCTGTTGAGGGAAACAAATACAAAACTTTCCTGCTCCAATTACGACGCTGTTCAGAAAATTTGGCAAAAATATAAAAAGTTACCTTGAGATGTAGTGAAAGTACTTTTGTGGGAAATATTTCGCTTATTTGTTTTCCATGAGTTTGTTGATAAAATCGTATATAATATTCCTAATCAATAATTTGAGAAAGGAACATTATCATGAAGTTTTTAAGAAGACCCCAAGTTGAACGCTTAACAGGACTATCAAGGTCATCGATATATGCAATGGTCGCAGATGGCAGTTTCCCAAAACAAGTAAAGATAGGCCGACGTGCTGTGGCGTGGCGAGAAGCTGATATTTTGGAGTGGATGGTGCAAAAATAAAATTAACTCCACTCCAGTAGCACTCGTAAAACTCACGGATGAATGATGGCCTATTTGGTCAATCTACAATTTAAAAAATCAAAAATATTTTATTCTATAGATCACTCTCCTTGGTTAGTTGACTAATCTTCATTTGCCATTTTGCACTAAGTTTAACGATCATTATCACAAATAAAATAACGGAAATCATAATGCATATATTTTACAAATCAAAAGTGAACCTCCAGCAAGATCAGATCAGATATATCAAGCTTGAGGACTGTATCAGTCAAATAAGAAGTGATGCGATAAAACAAATTATTCTAGAAATTAGACACTTAAGTGATGACAATCAGCGTCAAGGCGCAAAGAGAAACAATTTACCCGTCGTATTTCCGTCAATTGATCAGGACATCAGTGATTGGGGTGATGATGAACATCTATTCCCGAATGGGGTGATGCAATTTGACCTTGATCTGAAAGATAATGGGTCCGTTGATATTGAATGCGTTAAAGCTGAAATAGCGCAAGATCCTTCAACTTTATTTATTTTTATGTCACCGGGAGGAGGCTTGAAATTTTCCAAGCGAACCGACTTCGCACGTTTGCCCGGTGAAACATTTAGCGAACTTAGGCATCGCTATAAAGTGACATACATTTTGCTGAAAAATCAAATTGAACGAAAATTTAAAATTCGACTTGATGAAGCTTTATCCAATATCAAACAAGCCATGTATCTCGCACATGACGTTGATGCATATTTTAACGCAAGCTGTAAGTTAATAGAGGTGCAGCAGACATCGTTGACTGACTATCAGTGCCAAAGCAATGAAAAAGATGTAACTGTGCTAAGCGGCACTCATGATCTACAAGTCGATGCCCATTCAATTAATTTTGTGTTGAGTCTTTTGAAATTTATTCCCCCGGATATCTCATATGGTGATGCGCTTTCAATCAATTACGCCGTTTTATCAGTTCTTGGGGAAGATGGTATTGAAATACTAGCAAATCATTGGGAGGGTGCATCAAAAACAGATCGAAGCAAGCTAACGAGTATGCTCCAAAATCTGAGATATTCGAGTTTGGGTATAATGATTGATGCTGCTAGAACGCACGTTAATCAAATTGATAGGAACGAGCTTGAGAATTTTTTGAATTCTGAACTTTGGCAGGGCATTCTTGAGGACTCACAGAGTGAACCTATCATGCCACCACTCATGCAGCAGGATGAAGGGATTGAAGCCCTAAGGGAAACAATACGTAATTTTTTCCAAGGTAAGACTCACATGTTTATAAAAGCTTCAGGGGGGATTGGGAAAACGAAAGCCGTCTTAGAACAAATTATTAATCTTGCCTCAGAAAAGAAGGTCTTAATTTTAGCGCCAAATTATGGCTTGGCAGAGCAAATGAAGACTGATCTGACAAACATGTCCAAAGATCGAATTAGGGTAAAAGTTCCAAAAGGCACTAACAAGTCTTGCACAAATTCCGTTATCAAAAACGAGTATGAAACGTCTAATAGCTCAATTCCATCACTCGAATGCCTTTATAATTGCACCCAAAAAGATGAATGTGAATATGTCCTGAGCCGTTCTCAGAATGAACAGGTGAGGATCATGACGCACACAGAATTGTATAATGAACCTTCAATTTGGCACTCTGGGTATACAAAGGATCCTTCCCTTTCAAAGTATCCTAATTTGATTGATAAAGGCTTATTACCTTTGAGAGCAGGTTGGCGTCCTGATTTTATCGTTGTAGATGAAATGGCAATTCAAACCGAAACTCTTTCCTGTCACTTTAATTACACAAGTGTTTGTGATATCCTGCATTCGATTGCAAGCGGTCTGAATGAACGCAAATCTGTCCAAAATGCTGCGTCTTTAATTAGATCTGATTTAGATTTAATTGAAAAGCATGAGAGACCACGGTTTCAATCTTTACGCCGATCTCAGTATCTCAAAGAGCAAATAAACTATCTCAAGCGCCAATCAGATCGCATAATTTTGAACGTCCTTCACGATATCGCATGTGGTACAAC
>JABAYZ010000045.1 GCA_018608735.1 Flavobacteriaceae bacterium
CCTAGTTGCTATAAGATTCACAATGGGTGGACAAAGTACATAGCTCGTCTAGCTTTTGATGGGAAGCTTCCCAATGAAGTTGTTTGGCGCAAAGATAAAATGGGATGGCCAACTCCAGATGATATTTGGTTTCGTGGTGGTCTGAATGCTTGGCTTAATGAAACATTACTAAGCTCTAAAATTTTAAAGATATTAAAATGTAAAATAAGTTTTAAATCTAATTTCCGTTCCAATACTCCAGTTCTGAAACTTGTAAGGTTATTGAATATTGCAGTATGTGAAAAGATTTTTTGGTTAAATAAAAATTCTTAACAATAAAGTTTTAAAACTTCTATGAAAAAACTTTTAGAAGAAGATTTAATAAGTGATTTCTCAAATATTGGTATATCACATGGTGATACTATTTTAGTCAGAGCTTCTCTAGGTGCGGTTGGAAGAATGGAAAAAAAAGCTGAGACTTTTATTAATGCATTATTGAAAACAATCGGGACAGACGGTACTTTAATATCTCTTGCTTTTACTTCAGGATCTTTTTTTAGAAAACCCAAAAAAGATGATGCATTTCATTTGGGTAAAAGGAGTTACGCTGGGGCACTACCAAATGCAATGCTGAACCGGGATGATTCTTTTCGAAGCAAACACCCAATGTGTTCATTTGTAGCGATTGGTAAAAATGCTGAAGAAATAATATCTGGACATAACGAATCATCGTCATCTTATGAACCTGTTAGAAAAGTTTTGGATCTTGATGGAAAGTGCATCTTAGTGGGCTGCGTGGGTTCTAGTCCAGGTTTTACCACAACGCATTTAGCTGAGTACGATTTAGGTCATTCTACTAAATTACCTGTTTTTCCTTGGTTGTATTCAACATACTATATTGATGATAGTGGCAAACATAAGATTTTTAGAAGAGATGATCTTGGGTTGTGTTCAAACAGTTTCAATAAATTTTACTCAATTTATGTCCAAAATGAAATTCTAAAAGCAAATTATATAGGAAATGCATATTCAGTTTTAGTTCCCGCACAAAAAGCATATGAATTAGAAAATATAGAATTGTCCAAAAATAAAAAATTCAATGTATGCAAAAGTAAACTTTGTTTTATGTGTAACGGAGGTAGATGGGATAGAGCTTACTTGCTTCCCCTATTCGTATGCAGAAGATTAATGAAAAAATATTTATATTCATAAATTAATTCATTTTTTTAATTTTAAATCTAAATTTTTTTTAATGAAGAAATGATTAATATTAAACATACTTTGTGTTTATTCTAAAATGTGTTTAATTTACTATCGAACAAAAGCCATATAGATTGTTTGAATTGTCTTGTTCTTTGGTAGTATAGTTCGCAGTTAGAGTTAAAAATGCTTAACATTAGAATTCCTGACTTATGTATTCGCGAACTGAGTTATTCATTGGATATTTTGCTAGGTGAGTTTCTGAGTATGGCGTTTGAGGTGAAAGCCTATGATAGTGATGTTATAGAAATTTCAAGACCTGATGTCCCAGGGAAGCTTACTATTGACGCTAGTTTTTTCAACCTATTACAAAATGCGAGGTTAGAACGGGAATCCATGCCGGTTTTGCCTTTGCAAAGTTGGTCACCTTTAGAAGATGGGATTGAAGTGAATTTGGTGGAGTCAAGTATACCAGTTTTATACGGACGCCCCGGCTTAGTAAAAAACGATAATCATCTTCATCTTAATTTTGATATTTTCGGCAGTGCCTTCTTTATGCTCTCTCGATATGAAGAACTGATCACTAAAGGTCGTGATAAGCACGATCGCTTTCCTGCCACTGCTTCTGTTGCCTTCAAGGTGGGAGTTTTAGGAAGGCCTTTAGTTGATGAATATTTAGAAATTCTTTGGCAATGTTTTATAAAACTTTGGCCAGAGCTTAAACGAAAGCATCCCATATCGAAAACTTTTGTTAGTTGCGATGTTGATCAGCCTTTTGATTGTACCGTTGAAACTTTACCGAGATTGTTAAAAACCTGTGCAGGAGATTTGCTCAAACGTAAAAGTCCTCAGGAAATGTTGAAGCGCATTAACCGTTATGCGTTCAATAAATTGGGACTTTATATGTTTGACCGTGACCATACCTTTGATTGGTATATGGAAGTATGTGAAGCGGCAGGACTAAAGGCCGCGTTTTACTTTATCCCAAGTTCGAAAGAGTGCCAAAATGGTTGTTATGAAATTGGCGATAACAAAGTGATGAAACTAATGCAAAAGATCCATGTCCGCGGGCATGAGATCGGAGTGCACGGGAGTTATCAAACTTATCAAGACAAACAAAAAATCATTCAGCAGAAGGTACTTGTAGATGAGGCGCTAAAAAGGTCAGGCATCAAACAAAAAATAAAAGGGAATCGCCAACATTATTTGCGCTGGGATAGTGCGGTCACTCCAGATTATTTAGACGCAGCAGGCTTTGAATACGACACAACCGGTTCTTATGCAGATCTCCCTGGATTTCGATATGGCACAACTAAAGAATTTAGTATGTGGGGATGGCAGAGCCAATCTAAGTTAAAACTCAAGCAGCGACCATTAATCGTTATGGAGTGCTCAGTGATTTCAGACAATTATATGGGGCTAGGTTATGGCCAAGAAGCGGTTGCCTTACTGATGTCACTTAAAAATAAAAGTTTAGAGTACGGTGGGAACTTTACACTTTTGTGGCATAACTCGCATTTTCGAAGTACGCATGACAAGCCCTTATTCGAAAAATTGTTGAGCGAATGAAGCTGCTTTACCTTGCATTAAGCTTTTTTGCCCTGTTTTTATTGGACTTTTATTTGAAATCAAATATCAGCGGAATTGGAGAAGGCTCGCTTAACCTACCTTTTTTGGGTTTGTTCGTGGTTTTGTGTGGCATTCTAATCCTATGGCATAGTACTACGGCACGCTCGATTGTTATTCGTCGCTCGACTTGGCTACTGTCGCTATTTCTGTTGTATTTTGCTTTTAGAATCGTAGTTGATATTGGCTCAGTGGAAGGCCTTAAAGCCTATACCGCAGGCACCACGGGGGGCGTAATCCTTTTTTACATTCTAGGTACATTAGCAGCGATTATAACTGGCAAAAATTTAAAAAACGCGAGGTGCTCCAAGAACTATTTAAAATATTTTACAATCTGTTTCATCGTTTACATTATCGTAAGTTATGGCCTATTGCTAAAGATATTTTTTGAACTAGGTTCAAGATTGCAAACGGATATGTTTATCATATCTGGGAGAGACGGTGCATACCAACGACCAGGTAATTTTTTGGTTATGTGCTACTTAATGCTTCTCACGCTCTATGCACAATTCATTGCACTGAAATCAGCAGGACCCCTTTTTTGCTCAAGGTTGGCAAGCGTTACAATTTTTACATTATTTACAGTCTACACTCTGACTTCATTAC
>JABAYZ010000007.1 GCA_018608735.1 Flavobacteriaceae bacterium
CTATAGCTTTTTCTGAAGAAGAGTGGCGCACTTTCTTCACAGGTAAATTTCATCAAAACATATCTATTTCGTTGTCTGAAGCTTTCTCTGAGATCTTTAAGTACTGCGCTAAATTAGGGTTGCTGTTAGAACCGCAGCAAGCGGTAGAAAGTGTCTCTTACAAAGATGTTAATGATTTATCCGATACAACAGGATTAGTTTATATCAGATTTCCTTCGATATTTTGCGGTTATAATGGTCAAAGTAGATCTTTTAATCTTCCGCAAATGTTGAATACCTATTACGTCGAAAACAAGCATTCAATGTCCGCAAAAGATAGCTCGCATTGCAAACAAATGTTACGTTTATGCAGAGAATTCGAAAACATTTGTAGTATTCTAAAGCTAGGTCGTAATTTGAATGCGCATATGCAAACTGAAATTCTTGACTCTGGTTTCACTCTTCAGATTTGTTCTGCCATTATTCGTTTGTATGAAATTTTCGATTACAAGCGTGTATCAAACGCCAACATTGATCTGATCAGAACAAAAGCAATTTCAATAATCTCGGAGGGGTTTGGCGGTACGTCGACGGATCGACGGGGTTCAAAAAAATCGACAAACTTCTCTGAAAACCCAGAAAAAGTAGCTGAAACTTGGAAAGAGGTTGGCCAACCCAACAAAGAAGTTCGCCCGACTACTATCTCAGAGGATGCTGATCAAATTGAAATTCCAATTGATATTGATATCCAATCATCGGAGCTTCAGCGTCAAAAACTGCACAAAATCAAGATTGAAATCTACAGGTTTATTGAATCTCAGAGTTTAGATATCGAAAAAAAGATGACGTTATTATATGGCTCTAATCTGTCTGATATCCTTGCATTTAAGCCGAAGTCTTTGGATCAATTGAGGTCAGTTCTCTCTGTAGAAATACTAACTTCGAGGAACTCGCTAACGACGGAAAAGCAGGTTGCGGCATTTGGTCAACAAATTGTGGATGTTTTCACATGAGCTTACAAATTGGTTGGGATTTAAGTAAGAATACAACTGGATGTTTGCCTTCAATCATCGGAGAAGTTAATTGGAGTTCAATCTCATTTGATAATTCGAGCAAAGTGTATGTCCCTCAAAAACGGGGAGTATACATTGTTTCAGTGGCCTCCAATATTTTTAAGAACTGTGTACCTTTTTCTGATTTTCATACACCTGCGTACATTGGCATGTCTACGGATCTTCGAAAACGCTTTGACGCACACACAGCAGGGCGAAGTGACGATGCTTTGTGGAGACGCTTGGGGTCATCGCTAAACCATTGTATGTTCTGGTATGGTGTCTTCCAGGATAAGAGCACTGGAGAGTTACGAAAAATCGAACAAGCGCTGATTGATGTGTACGGAAGTCCATTAAATCGGATTAATTCAGTAAAAATAGGTGAAACTATTAACGCTAACACGCTTTAGAAAGGCTAACTTATGGCACAAATTTATGCAGCATTGAAAATGGAAATGGGTAGTTGGCTTTACTACTCCGTTAAAATGAAAATGAGTGAAGTCGCCAGCGAGATCAAATTTGCTTATGAAGTAAATGATGACAAAACGCTCGATACGGCCATACAGCGTGAGATCGGCACCAGTCGGGCAGGGACGCAAATAGTTAACTATCTAGTTCAAAACGAGCATCGATTTTTTAATTCACTGGTTGTTGCTGCCCTTGACGGCAACCCAAGTTTTTCGGCTGTTTCTATCGAGGATGATCCAAAATTCGAATTCTTCCGTGATAAATTCAAAGATACATTTGGAATATTATCATTCGATGACTCCCTGAAGACATATGCTCTTGATGGTCAGCACAGGCTGTATGCTATTAAAAAACTAATTGATGGATCTGCGTCTTTAGCACCACCACCAGGATTTCATGATGAAACAATCAATGTAATTTTTGTTGTCCCTGCGGATGATGTGGCTAGAGATGAATTCTTAAAAGCGTATCGTCGGCTATTTTCATCATTGAACCGTCATGCCAAATCAACTGCAAAGAATACTAATATTATCATGGATGAAGATGATCGTTTTGCAATTGTAACGAGACGCTTATTCTCAGACTTTGATTTCTTTAAATGGAATGGTCATGATGAAGATCCCAAAATTGATACTGAGGCGACTGGGGAAAACGTAAGAGCAAATTCTACGGCCTGGGCTACATTAGTCGGTCTTTATAACATGAACATATCTCTACTCTGGGATAAAGAATTACAGAGTAAAGTGGGAGTGTACAAAGCTAGTCACGACCTTATTCAAGAGACACCCGCAGATGAAGATGTCGAAAATTTGTACGGATATTTAGAGAAAATTTGGGATGCGCTTCTGATGACGTTACCAGTTTTGGAAGCTGACCCGTCAAAGAAAAGAAAATTTGTTGAGGATTCAGATGAATTTGAAGACAATTTGTTGTTTAGACCGATTGGTCAGACTGGTATTTTAGCACCTGTTGCTCGCAGATTACTCAACCATTTTGATGTTGGCATGAATAGCGATGAAAAAGATTTTAGAGCAGCATTGAAGCCTCTCGCTATGATTGATTGGAACCTACAGTCGGATCTGTGGAGAGATCTCCTGACGATCCGTAACCCCGATAAAAAATGGATTATGCGGAACGAAGATAGGCAGCGTGCAATTGAAAAAGGGAGAGCGATTGTAATGTGGCTATGCGGTCTAGAAGATCTGAATGAGGACCAGCTTGAAACTTTAAAACAAGATTGGTCTTTTATGCTTCTGGGTAGTGAGGAAGACCGCAATTTGAGAGAAGAGGATACATTCTCACAATTGCTAAATTTGCGTGAAGAGATCCTTAGTGAGTGCTTTGACGCTTAATCCCCTAGATTCACTAAATCACCTAATTTTCGTGCGCCTGCATTAAAAAAACTTTTAATGCGGCGCTTATCATTAGTGTCTTTACAAAATTGTGAGGCACAAAAAATAGATAAATTTTGAGCATGTTGCTCAAGAGATTTTTCATCATGCAACCTGATGAGGTGTCTATTGGAGCAAATCCGATATACAGCCTCTTCAGCCATTCGAGAAAAACGTTTTTTAGTATCATTTGTCATCGTGGAACATAGCTGTAATAGTTCCCTCGATTGGTTCGTAAATTTTACACAATCTTTATCTGAATCGGTGAAAACTAGACGGTCTTTCTCCATCAATAAATCTGCGTGTTCATGTTTGATACTATTTTGGAAAAAAATATTTTTTAAAATGTATTTTTGCGCTGTTTTTTTACTTAGTGTCCTGGGGATCCCAAGTGTGTCATAGCTGTTTTTGAAATATTCAGAGACAGTGAAAGAATTTGATTTTGCCATGTGCGAATGAAAGTGTCCGCTTCCAAACGGTTGTGTGATGTAGCTAATATTCAAATGTGCGA
>JABAYZ010000020.1 GCA_018608735.1 Flavobacteriaceae bacterium
TTCCTTATCCTCGAACGCCGCTCAATGCTGAGTTTTAAGGGAGGTTATTACTGGTACTATTTTGAAAATAGTACGGCTTAACATATATCTGACGTTTTTTTCTTATTTTTATAAAAACCCAAATACTAAAAATGCTTAAGCAATATTTACATTATAAATTATCACAAAAACTATCGCCTCAGCAAATTCAGCTGATGAAGCTGATACAGTTACCTACACAAGCTTTTGAGCAACGCATCAAACAAGAACTCGAAGAAAATCCAGCATTGGAAAGCGGAAAAGATCAAGAAGACGTTTATGAGACTGAGTTTGACAATAATGATAATGACTTGGACAGCGAACAAATCAATGCAGATGACATCAATATAGACGATTATTTGAGCGACGATGAAATTCCAGAGTATAGGCTTAATGCCAATAATTATAGTGCCGACGATGAGCAAAAAACAATTCCTTTTGCATCTGGAACGTCGTTTACTCAACATCTAATAGAGCAACTCAATACCTTTCCTCTAGACGATACCCATTATCAAATCGCTGAGTTTTTAATTGGGAGTATCGATGATAGTGGATACATTAGAAGGCCATTACTTGATATTATGGATGATTTGGCTTTTACTCAAAATGTATATACCGATGAAAAAACAATTGAATCTGTCCTCAAAGTTATCCACCTTTTAGACCCTGCTGGAGTTGGAGCTAGAAATCTTCAGGAATGTTTAGTGCTTCAATTACATCGAAAAGTTCAAACGCCCAATACGGCTCTTGCGAGTGATATCATAACGTCTGGTTTTGAACAGTTTACCAAAAAGCACTACAAAAAACTCTTACATAAATTTAGTGTTTCCGAATTGCAACTAAAAGATGCCATTTTGGAAATTGAACGCTTAAATCCAAAACCAGGCAGTTCTTACTCTAACAATACGCGATCTATTGAACACGTTGTTCCTGATTTTACCATAAAGATTGTGGAGGGAGAATTAGAGTTGAGCCTCAATGGTCGAAATGCGCCTGAGCTGCATGTGTCGAGGCCTTATAATGAAATGCTAAAAGGCTACAAAGCCTCTAAGGAAAAGACAAAATCACAAAAAGAGGCCGTCCTATTTATCAAACAAAAACTAGACGCTGCTAAGTGGTTCATCGATGCCATCAGACAACGCCAGCAAACTCTGTTTGTGACGATGAGTGCGATTATGCATTATCAAAAAAGCTACTTTTTATCAGGAGATGAGCAGCAACTAAGACCCATGATTCTTAAAGATATAGCCGATGAAATAGAAATGGATGTATCCACAGTATCGCGAGTTGCAAATAGTAAATATGTTGACACGCCTTACGGCACCAAATTAATTAAAGAATTTTTTAGTGAATCCATGACAAATGATCAAGGAGAAGAAGTTTCAACACGAGAAATTAAAAGTATTTTGGAAACGGTCATCGCTGAAGAAGACAAGAAAAAACCGCTTACAGACGAAAAACTCGCGCTTATTTTAAAAGAGAAAGGCTATCCAATAGCCCGACGAACAATTGCTAAATATCGCGAACAGCTAGACCTACCAGTAGCACGACTTCGCAAGCAACTTTAGACCTATACCTTCTTAACAACATTAGTGACAATTCCCCAAATTACAAAATCATTGTCTTCAGTGATTTTGATGGGTTGATACTTTTTATTTTCTGGTTGTAACCAAACTTCTTCATTTTCAACCTTGAGACGTTTTACCGTAAATTCTCCATCCAAAAAACAAACTGCAATTTTATTATGTGCAGGAGAAAGACTTCGATCGATCACCAAAAGGTCATTATCTCCAAGTCCAGCATCGACCATTGATTGCCCGCTAACTCGTGCAAAAAAAGTGGCTTCCTTATTTTTAATAAGCTCATGGTCTAGCGAAAGACGTTCTTGTTTAAAATCCTCGGCTGGAGATGGAAATCCCGCTGAAATCCCTGTGTCAAAATAGACTGCACCAAGTGTGTTGAGGTTTTCAGGCGTAAAAAAAGTAAGAGGCTTGTGTTGGTTTATAGACATTGAACTGTGATTATATCTTTAAAATTCGTCGTGTATTGTGGCGACAAGTGATTTTGACGCATTTTCCATGTAGATTTTAAATCTTGGTTGGCTAATTTTAATTTGGGGGTATCGTACTTTTTATTAATAAAATCAATCGTACGCATTAAGGGTAAATGTTTTGGATGTTCGTGTTCGAATAACTGCAATTGGTGGTTGTCCGTTGGAACAATACCCGTAAGGATTACCCCCGCTTTTTTGTACTTTATGTCTTTTTTATAAATCGAAGTTATTGCGTTTACAGCATTAGAGCTTAAGGTTAGACTAGAGTTGGTCGGAAACGGAATATTAACCACAACACTGGCGCGGTGTTGTGCTGTGTTTTTATTGTGATAGTCGCTTCGTAAAAAAACAAGCATCATATGACAACTAGATCCCTGTTTTCGAAGTTTTTCGGCACCACGACAAGCAAACGTTGAAATGCGTTCTTTGAGGTCCTCAATGTCATTTATAGCAGACTCAAAACTTCGAGTGGTGGCAATAGCTTTTTTGTTTTTAATGGTTTCCGTTTCAATTTTGGAAATGCCTTCTAAGTCTTTTTTTAGTTTCCATTCTGTAATTGAAAACGTTTTTCGCACCCACATATCAGGGAGCTGCACAAAGTCATAGGCCGTTTTACAGTGCTTCTCGGAAAGGCGCTTGTGTAGTGCCGATCCGATCCCCCAAACGTCTTTAAGCTGGGTCCATTTTAATGCTTTGATGCGTTTTTCTTCACTATCAATTACATATACACCTCCCGTTTCTTTAGGAAACTTTCGCGCGATCTTGTTAGCGACTTTACTCAACGCTTTGGTTGGTGCAATTCCAACGCAAGTTGGAATCCCAGTCCAGCTCAAAACGCGTTGGCGCATCTCACTTCCGTATACGTTAAGATCGTAATCCTCAAATCCGTTAAGTTTTAAAAATGCTTCGTCTATACTATACACTTCTACCTCTGGGCTGAACTGCTCTAAAATGCGCATCACACGACTGCTCATATCGCCATACAGAGCGTAATTAGACGAAAATAACTGGACATTGTTGGCCTTGAAAAACGCCTTAAACTTAAATGCAGGTGCACCCATAGGAAGTCCTAACGCTTTTGCTTCATCACTTCGCGCAATTACGCAACCATCGTTATTCGATAAAATAGCAATAGGTTTTTGACGTAAACTCGGGTTAAACACCCGTTCACAGGAAGCATAAAAGTTATTACAATCAACAAGTGCAAACATGCTATAAAGGTAATGCATTTGGTGTTTTTTATTGCGTTTAAAAAGTAACATTTAGTGTTTTTTATTTGATTTAATGAAATGAGGCGCAATAGTATTTATATATTTGCCAAATACAATTGACCAACTAAAACTTTTATGAAAACGAGACTTTGTTTATTACTATTCGTTGCTAGTATTTTTTTATCTAACAATATCTTAGCACAACAAACTTCTAGCGCACAAAAATTGGATTCTGTCACTATTACTTCTACAAGAATTGACCTTCCTTTTAAAGAAAATTCTCGCACTATAACACTAATTTCTGCAGAGGCTATACAAGACAGTCCTGCGACTAATTTGGCCGAACTTCTTCAGCAAGAAGCTGGTATTGATATAAGACGTCAAGGCCTTAATGGAATGCAAGCAGATTTATATATTCGTGGTGGAAGCTTTGATCAAACCTTACTTTTAATTGATGGGATTAAGGTCGAAGACCCTCAAACGGGTCATCATACCTTAAACATCGCACTGCCTTTGGAGGTCATCGAAAGGGTTGAAATTATAAAAGGCCCTGCTGCTCGTGTTTTTGGACAAAATGCGTTTACAGGAGCGATTAATATTGTCACAAAATCAAATACGGACAACATAAATTCGGTAGGATACAAGCTTGGATCATATAATCAGCAACAAGCATCCGCAACCTTAGGAACCACGTTAGAAAACGCTACGCTTATAGGACATGCTTCTGTAAATACTTCCGATGGATATCGGCATAATACCGACTTTGAAAATCAAAATTATTTTGTAAAAAGCCGTTTTAATACCAATGGAAATGCGATAGATGTTATTGGTACTTTTTCTGAACGTAAATTTGGGGCGAATCAATTTTATGCTGTTGCAAGTGGCCGCGATCAATATGAAGAAACACAAAGTAGTCTTGTGGGAGTATCGACGAAGTATCAGACTGAAAAACTTAAAATAGCACCAAATATTTATTGGAAGCGAAATCAAGACATGTACGTGTTTATTCGCGAAAATCCTTCTGTTTTTAGAAATCTACACCTTTCAAATAAAATAGGGGTGCAGGTCAATACCTCTTATACCTCAACCGCGGGAATTACAGGGTTTGGAGTTGATGTTGCTAAGGTGTTTTTAGCAAGTTCCAATTTGGGAGATCGCAACAGGCTGATGGCTAATGTATTTATTGAACATCGCTTTTCTTTAGCAAATAATACTTTAGATATTACACCAGGCGTTTCAGTGAATTATTTCTCTGACTTTAAATTTCACGCCTTACCAGGAGTGGATGTTGGCTATGTAATTAATGATGCGTTTAAAGCCTATGCAAATGTGGGCTACACCTATAGAGTACCAACATATACTGATTTATATTATGTGGGAAGAACGGATTTAGGAAATGTAAATTTGGAGCCTGAAAAAGCGCTTTCAGAAGAAATTGGATTGAAATATTTTGGAGCTAATTTTAATGCTTACGTCGCTGTATTTAATCGATCTTCTAATAATTTGATTGATTATACCAAAGAAAATGAAGCCGATAAATGGCAAGCAACAAACCTAAAGAGCTTAAGTTCTACCGGGGCAGAACTGAATGTGTCCTCTAGCTTTAAGTCGGGATTGTACCCTCAAAATATTAGTTTGGGGTACACCTATTTAAATGAAGATTTAAACGATATAAAAACTGCTTTTTCTAAATATGTGCTCAATGCATTGACGCACCATTTTACAGCAACGATTCGTTCACAATTTATTAAAAACCTTTCACAAAGTGTCGTGTATAAATTTGCCGAACGGGCTTCAGGAACAAGCTATAGTGTGGTAGATGTAAAAGCGACTTTGAGTATTTCGGGGCTTGAGCTGTCGGTTATTGGGAATAATATTTTCAATACAGAATATGTTGAAACGGGGTTAGTGCCTATGCCAAAAGGAAATGTTCTGGTAGGTGTCAAATATGGGTTCTAAAACTAATTGATAAGCGTGTTCACCTTATCATATACCAGCTGTGATTCCCAACCTCTGTAAAGAAGGTAGTCGGCGAGTTTTTTCTTTTTTTTCCACGGATCCGATTCCGTTAGTGTTGCCTCTTTTTTTTCTGCTAAGTTGTGAAATGTTTGAAGATACTCATTAGGGTCAATTTCTTGAAGAGCACTTTTAATAATATACTTGGACAGTTGTCGTTGTTTGAGCTCTAAAGTCAATCGCACTTTTCCCCATTTTTTTATGCTAAATTTTCCTCTTACAAACGCTTTGGCAAAACGTTCTTCGTTCAGGTGGTTGTCTTCAATTAACGCCACAATAATAATTTCAACTGCTTCGGGAATCATTCGCATTTGTTTAAGTTTTTGCTCAACTTCTTTGTGACAGCGATCTTGATAGGCGCAATATTTCTGAAGCTTCGAAAGGGCTTCCTTGATGGTGTATGTTTTATGTGTTTGATACATGCTCACAGTCTATAAGTAATCGAAAAAATCAGATTGGTTCCTGGAGCTGAGATTCCGGATGAGAATGTTCTGTAGCGTTTATTAGTTATATTTTCAATAGCACCTACAAAAGAAATTGAGGCGTTAAAATCAAATTGTGTTCTAAAATTGAGCGTATGCCAGGACGGCGAATAGGGCTGGCCTTGAGCGTCTAAAGCAAATAAATGATCGGCCAGTTCCCCAGAAATATCTGAGTTATTGAGAGCGCCATTATAATTTATAAATCCATCAAATTGGAGGTTATTATGTTTCCAGATCATGTGTGCATTTCCAAAAACAGGTGCCACATGCCTGAGAGGCAATTCTACACCTGGAGTATCTTCTTGTACTCCATGAACATAACTAAATTGAGATGTAAACTTTAAGGCTTTTGAAAATCGAACATTTAGGCCTGCTTCAAGTCCATAAATCCAAGATTTAGAAGCATTTTGAATGGCTTGTATTTCACTTAATTCTCCGTCATATATCATCTGTGACAAGCCATCTACTGTAAAGGATTTTCGAACCAATGCGTCCTTTAAATAGGTGTAATACGTTGAAAAATCAAAAATCACAGATTCTTTTAAATTGATGGTAACACCTAGTTCGCCACCATATGCATATTCGGGTTTGAGATGCCCATTTGGCACCACGACCAAGCCTGGTTCGGATTCAAATATTTTACCGATGTCGTCGATATTAGGTGCTCGAAAAGCGGTAGTCGTATTTAGTTTCCAAAGGAAGGTCGTATTCGGATTCCAGCTAAATCCAAGGGTACCCGTAAGTGCACTGGTGTTTAGATTTGCCATTTTAAAAGGAAGGTTAAAAAACGTGTTGTTCGCCGATAAGTCGGCGTCGATAGTGACGTAATTATAGCGTACTCCAGATTGCACTGTAAGCTTTGTGTTAGGCTTGTACTTATGACTCAAATAAGCGGCTAAGGTTTGCCACTTCGAGCCGTCAGGGTAACGAGAATCGATTGTTTCGGAAGCATTGGTGTTGATGTTTTCAGAACGACCTCTTGAACCTACTCTATTGTATATGTACTCCGTTCCGTAGGAAATATTAGAGCGGCCTGAAAGTGTCTTATAAAAATCAAAGTTCAGAGAGAGTGCATCTACATTTTCTGCTCTAGTTTTGCGCGTTTCAGCATTGAATTTTCTATTGATTCGACTCTCTTTAAAGTTTTGATATGCTGCAGATATTTTAATTTTATCATATAAGTTAGAACGACTACTTAATTTGGTCATTTGAAGATTGGCAAGAAACCAATCTTGGGGACCATAATTCCATTCTGCATAACGAATAACCCCTTGAGGGTCATAGGTAGCTAAGCGGTCATATCTTGGATAATCAGAAGTTGTTGAATAATGAATTCCAAGGTCAAACTTTAAATCATCAGTAGCCTTGTAAAGGACTTTTTGAGCGAGGTGAAATTGACGGAAATTAGTAAATTTTTGAACCCTTGGACTGGTGTTTGAAACCATTACATCTTCTCCACCAATGCGCTGACTATAATAGCGACTTAAATAATCCTCTGGGCCATGTGCCCCCATTTTTAAATCTCCAAAATCAGATACGCTAATACTACTGTGAAATCCCCATTTTTGAATTCCTAAATTAAAATCAAGATGGGCCGTTTTTTCGTTATTAGCAGAAGCATATCGAACCGTGCTTCGTGCCGTAAAATTTGGTGTGTTTGATTCAGATAGCTTTGGCGTTGTTGTATAGAAATTCATCACTCCACCAATAGCATCACTTCCGTAGATAACCGATCCTGAACCAAGAATAACTTCGGTGTTCTCAACATTAAAAGGGTTAATTGAGATTACATTTTGAACGTTTCCGCCTCTAAATATGGCCGTATTCAAACGTACGCCATCTACAGTGATGAGCAATCGGTTTGTAGAAAACCCTCTAATCAATGGGCTTCCTCCTCCCAGCTGACTTTTTTGAACAAAAACACGTCCACTATTGCTTAGTAAATCTGCACTTGTTTGTGGATTGGATAATTGAACATCTTTTGAGCTAATACTAATAATATTTTGAGGGACTTCTTTTTTGCTTTGAGCAAATTTGGATGCCGATATTACAACTTCGTTTAAGCTTGTCGCTTTTGGAGAAAGGAAAATTGTGTCTTGAATAGTTGTTTTGAGCGTAGCAATCTTATGATAGGAAAGGTGTTGGAAATAAATCTTATCGACTTCTTTAAATTCATCAATATTAACAGTTCCATCAATATCTGTAATTGCTGTTTTAGTTTTTAGGTCATTAAAAACCGCAACGCCTGGGATGGATTCATTGTTAGATTCATCAACAACAACAATTTCCTGGGCAGAAGTATTCAAAACAAAAAGACATGAGAAAAAAAGAAAGAAACGATTCATTCTAGTTATAAACTTGATTTAAAACTGTTAATGACTTAGGGTGTTTAAAGGCATGCAAATGTAATTTAAAATAGTCTAAAATCATATTAAGTAATTCATGTTTTTGAGAGGAGTTCAACTCCTTATCCATAGTTGTATCAAAATTTGTGCCTAAGAATGGTTTTAGTAATTCTAATTTTGAACCTGTAACACAATGATTGCCATTATGGTGTTGAAACCTTCCATCCTCTAGATTAAAATAGGGCAGAGCGTTATCAGTAGTATCTGGGTTGATTCCTAAGAATTTTGTAAGTCCCATTAAAAATTGTTGATGAAATGTTGCTGTTTGATCTACAGTGTCAAACCACAATAAAGTTGTTTCGAGGTAATCGAATAGCGGCACATTAACCTCTTCTTCATTTAGAATCATGGCTAAAATTTCTGCTAAAAATAATAGGACTGTGGATTTGAAAACATTAGTATGAAGGGATTCATACGGTTTGTATAATCGAACTTCTTTAAAGTAATGTAAGCTTCGGTTATCTTTATGTTCGGCCTCTATGTCCAATAGAGTAAGTAATTGAAAATACGCTGGTTTTAGTTTTCCTTTTTTAGATTTAAGTGCGTTTTTGATGATGTAGCTTTTCACACCCGATGAAGCCGTATAACATTTTACAATAAGATCGTTGTCGTTATATTTAATTTTGGCGATGACAATTGCTTTCGTAGAGACCACCATTATCGAATGATCATTATTTTTGAAACCTTGGTTTCAAATGTGTCAAAATCAGAAAAAAGCACCACATAAACTCCTGACGCCACGGTATTGTTTGCTAAGTTTTTACCGTTCCAATAAGCAGTTCCACCATCAATTTCTAGGTTATAATTTTTATACCTTAAATTAACATTAGATTGGGCTTCAGCAACTAAGTTTCCTTCGATATCTGTAATTTTAATGTTGACGTTTTCGCTAATATTTTTAATTTTAATTTTATCCTCCGCAATATTAAAGCCAGGTCTTACGGGGTTAGGGTAGATATAAACTTCCTCTAAAGAATCATTGGTACTTGATCCGCCCGTATTAAAAGACACCAAACCTCGATTTGTTCCAAAATACACAATCCCATTTTCGGAATCTAGGGCCATATCATTAATGGAATTTGACGGAAGTGGAGAGTTGTCTTTGGTAAAATGATGAATGGTTTTTTGGCCGTCTGAAGACACATAAAAAACTCCAGCCTGTCCTGTAGAAATCCATTTATTGTTAGATCCATCGACGATAATATCTGATATAAATTGTTGTGCCAATAGTTCTTGTGCGATACCATTTTCAAGAATAATAATTGGTTCGGTTCTGAGATTCGCTCCGCGTTCAAAAAAATTAGACGTATTATACAACAGCCTTAAGCCCCTATAGGTACCAATCCAAAGCACATTGTTTTTGTCTAGCGCTAATGCTTTTACCGCAGATGAAGGCAGATTTGCAACATCTTCATCATCAATGTTTTTTAATAACAGTCCCGTTTCGTTGAATCCAATCACGCCTTTTTTCAAACCCCCAATCCATTTTGTTCCATCAGCTCCAATAATAATTTCACTAAAGCCATTTTCGTCAATCATTGGATCTGGGATTATTGAACTAAAATCATACGAGGTCCATTGGTTGTTGGTTATATTAAATTTTTTGAGAGGTTGTTTAATTATCGAGTTTAGCACCCATAAATTAGCATCATCGTCAAAGGCTGTCCCAGAGATGCGAATTGATATATCGGTCGTGATAGACTCTAACCCACTATTGGTTTGGTCTAAAAGTTCTATGGAATCCTCCCCTTGGAGATTTAGCAAACCACTATGAAAAGAGCTTATAAACACCTGACTTGGATCTAATGGGTTTATAGAGATTTTATTTAGCTCATAAACATTTAATTGAACTGTATTTAGAATACTGTTATACCTAATATTATTCCATTCTGTACCCCGTAAGCGGCTAATTCCTCGGTTATTTAATGGAAAGGGATCAAAGGTTGACTCGTATGCTCCAAATGTAACCCATAAATTATTATAGCCGTACTCTAAGGAAAATACATCATTTAAAAGTGGGCCTTGTGGGTGAATTTCTTCGTATTCCGAAAGTGATATTACCTTTGGCTTTAGAACTCCAAAATCTGTAGTACCAATATAGATCAGATTATTAATTTTAAGGGCAGTAGTAAACGTAGTTTCAAACTCAAGATTTGTAGTATAGATGTTCGCTACGTTGAGCCCTGCCGTATATTCATAGACCTTAGTGGTGGTGGTCACTAAAAGGCTACTCCCTGAAGTTTTGAGTTCTTTTACAGGTTCTGGATAAACAAATAAGGGGTTCAAATTGGCACCACTAATTTCAAAAAAACTGTTGTTTGAATTGGTGGTAAAAAGTTGACTTCCTAGAGTTGAAATACTTGTAAAGTTACCACTAGTTAGTGTCGTCCAAAATTGGAAATTTATTAAATTTGGGTTGGATAAATCGGCTTTTTTTATTCCTGTATTGGAGCTGCAAGCAGCGTAGATTTCAGCATTAAAAATAACAGTTTGATTAACCACAACCTGACTGCCGTTCGCACCAATAAAATAGGTGTCTCCAAACTCTAATTCTTCTAAGTTATAAACCGTGATTCCAAAATCTGTTGAAACATAAACAACATCTCCAAACTCATTAAAATGGTTGATTTTTTTTTGTGATGAGGGAATAGTTGTTTTATTAACAATATCTACAACTTTTAGAAGCTCCTGATTACTCTCTTTATAAATCTCAATTAATCCATTTTCATAACCAATTAACAATAATTCATATATATTGCTATAATGTATCGTTGAAATTAATTCCCCGGACAAGCCATTTATAGTACTCAATGTGCTCAACTGATTACTTAGGGGCTCGTAGGAAAAAATTGCGTTTTCGGAAGCTGCATAGAATTTAGTTTCTGCTTGTACAACTTTTTTGATATTCAAATATGAAAAATGCCCCGTCCATGAGGCTTCAAAATTTTGCCCCCAAGATGCGACAGCAAAAATAAAAGTGAATATAAAAAAATGTATGTTCAAGAATTGATTATTAAATTCAAATATATTTATTACAAACGAGAATTTACCCCATTATTATATATAAACAAAAAAAGCTTCCAAATTAATGAAAGCTTTTTGAAAGTACGTTTGCTAATTGTTATACCACGCCTTGTGCGAGCATTGCATCGGCAACTTTTACAAAGCCTGCAATATTGGCGCCTTTTACATAATCAATATATCCTGTTTCTTCGTCTTTTCCATATTCAATGCAGGCATCATGAATATTGGACATGATATCTTTTAGTTTTTCATCCACTTCGGCTCTTGACCAATTGTAACGTAAAGAGTTTTGTGTCATTTCTAGACCAGAGGTTGCAACGCCACCTGCATTTGAGGCTTTTCCGGGTGCAAATAAAATTTTGGCTTCGTGAAATTTCGAAATTGCTTCTTTAGTCGAAGGCATATTGGCGCCTTCACTCACACATATGCAGCCATTTTTCAATAGTATATCTGCGTCATTTTCATTTAACTCATTTTGAGTCGCACAGGGCAATGCAATATCACATTTAACGCCCCAAGGGGTTTTATTCGCTACAAATGTTGCCTTTGGATAGGCCTTTATATATTCACTAACACGTCCTCTTTTTACGTTTTTCAGCTCCATTAGAAACGCTAATTTTTCCGCATCAATACCATCATGATCTACAATATACCCAGAAGAATCTGATAATGTAACTACTTTTCCACCTAACTGAATCGTTTTCTCTGCAGCATATTGTGCTACATTTCCAGATCCAGATATTACAACGGTTTTTCCTTCAAAACTATCGCCTTTAGTCTGCAACATTTTATTGGCAAAATATACCGTTCCATACCCTGTAGCTTCAGGACGAATAAGCGAGCCTCCCCATGTCATTCCTTTGCCTGTCAAAACTCCTGTAAATTCGTTTCTAAGCTTTTTGTACATTCCAAACAAGAAACCAATTTCTCGTCCTCCAACACCAATATCTCCAGCAGGAATATCGGTATTAGAACCAATATGACGAAATAACTCACTCATAAAGGCATGGCAAAATCGCATGATTTCATTATCACTTTTTCCTTTAGGATCAAAATCGCTACCCCCTTTACCGCCACCCATTGGAAGGGTGGTTAAACTATTTTTAAAGACCTGTTCGAAAGCTAAAAACTTTAAAATACTCATAGTAACCGTTGGATGGAATCGAAGTCCACCTTTATAAGGACCAATCGCAGAATTCATTTGAACACGGTATCCACGATTTACTTGAATTTCTCCTTTATCATCGACCCAATTCACTCTAAAAGTAATTGCACGTTCAGGCTCTACCATTCTTAACAAGATATTTTTTCCATGATAAATATCATTTTGAACAATGTATGGGATAACCGTTTCGGCAACCTCTTCTACGGCTTGAATAAATTCAGCCTCGTGGCCATTTCTTTCTTTAACTAAGTCTAAAAAACCTTTAATTTTTTCTTCCATATCAAATTATTTGGGGTATTATATTTTAACTGTTATACAGTACAAATATATAATATCTTTAAAAATAATAGCCTATTTTTTTGTATATCATAATTTGAATGCAATAATTAAGATATAAATTCTGAATATGATATTTTAATATGAATTATTTAATGAAATCTATAATTCATTGCGTAAAGTTCTAATTTAACGCGTGTTTTAAATCGGCAATTAGATCTTCCGCATCCTCAATCCCAACACTTAATCGAATTAGTGAATCTAAAATACCCGTTTTTTCGCGCGTTTCTTTTGGGATACTTGCGTGTGTCATACTAGCGGGATGCCCTGCCAAGGACTCAACACCTCCAAGAGACTCTGCTAATGTGAAAATTTTAAGCCTTTCGACCATTTTAATGGCTTCTTCATAAGAATTACCTTTAGTTGTAAACGAAACCATCCCTCCAAAATCATCCATTTGTGCTTTTGCGATCTCATGATTGGGGTGCGATTCAAATCCTGGCCAATAGACATTTTCGACTTTTGGATGGGTGGATAGATACGTGGCTACAGTACGTCCATTTTCACAATGGCGCTGCATACGGATGTGTAAGGTTTTGATTCCCCTTAATAGCAAAAAGCAATCTTGCGGCCCTGAGATAGCGCCACTGGCATTCTGAACAAAATATAATTGGTTGGCAATCGTTTGATCGTTAACAATCAAAGCACCCATAATCACATCACTGTGACCCCCTAAATATTTTGTAGCGGAATGCATTACAATATCCGCACCTAAGTCTAAAGGACGTTGTAGATAAGGGGTTGCAAATGTATTGTCGACTGCGAATAGAACACTGTGTTTTTTTGAGATAGCGGCTACCGCAGATATATCAATAATGTTTAACATGGGATTGGTTGGGGTTTCAATCCAAATGAGTTTGGTGTTTGAGTTTATATACGACTCAATAGCACTGGCATTATCCATTCCAATAAAGTGGAATTTGATCTGAAATTTTTCGAAAATCTGAGTAAAAAGTCGATATGTACCTCCATACAAATCATTAGTAGAAATCACTTCATCCCCAGGTTTTAGAAGCTTTAATACGGCATCAATTGCTGCCAATCCAGACCCAAAAGCCAATCCAAACTTCCCATTTTCTAGGCTAGAAAACGCACTTTCTAGGGCCTGTCTTGTTGGATTATGACTCCGCGAATATTCGTAGCCTTTATGCCCTCCAGGGGTAGTTTGTGCATAGGTCGTCGTTTGATATATTGGTGGCATTACAGAGCCATAGGCTTTGTCTGGCGATTGTCCGCCGTGGATTGTTTTGGTATTAAATTTCACAGGACTATTAATTTAAGGATTATAAACTATTTTTCATTGCTAAAATGTACCCAAGGTGGATGCCTTCATGAAATGTATTAAAGCTCATCGCCTCTTCAACAGTAGTTAGGGTAACTTCCAAAGAAGTTGTGTAAGGTGAGTAATTTTTGAACACGCCATTTTCATAATCAATTTTGGTTTGTTCAAGGGTCGAAAACAAAAGCGATTTGATAAGTATCAACTCCGATTCTGTGGCTTCATGAGCGGTTTTAGTGCCTTTCTTATAGGTGTTTACCAATTCGGCATCTATCAAAAACGGGGTGTTTGATAGTCCATAAACCAGCAGTTGTTGGGTTACAATAGTGTGGGCAATGTTCCAGAAAACGGAATTTCGATAGCCATCCGGGATTTTATTGAGTTGGTCTAAAGAAAATTTTTGAAGAAACTTCGAGAGAAGTTTCCGGTTTTGTAGGGTCACATTATAATTCCAATCCATAATATTAAGAGATTATTAAGTTGTTATTAAAGAAATCATTTTCTTTGTAAAAATAAGAAAAGAATCGCATGAAAAAATTCTATTTTTTAAATACGTGTAATACTTGTCAACGGATTTTAAATCATTTGGTTTTAGATTCCAGTTTTGAGCTACAAGACCTCAAAAAAAATCCACTAAATTCTGAAGATTTAGAACAGTTAAAAGTCTTGTCTGGTAGCTATGAAGCACTCTTTAGCAAACGTGCAAAATTATACAAAGAACTCGGTTTAAAAGAAAAATCACTGGAAGAAAACGATTATAAAAATTATATTCTAGAGCATTATACCTTCCTAAAACGACCTGTTCTTGTGTTAAACGACACCATTTTTATAGGCAATAGCTCCAAAGTCATTAACTCTGCAAAAACGGCGCTATTAAATGAAAAATAATAGGTTTGCACTCTTTGCCCTTTTATTGGTACAACTTTTTTATGGCGTCACCTTTACTTTTGCAAATGACGTCATAGATGGTGGGTTTATGCAATCATCTGGTTTTATTTTATTTAGAGTGAGTCTTGCAGGAATTCTTTTTTGGATATTTAGTATTTGGACGCCTAAAGAAAAAATAGATCGGAAAGATTATCCAAAATTCATGGTCGCCGCATTTTTTGGGGTAGCCCTAAATATGTTAGCTTTTTTTAAAGGTCTACAGTACACTACTCCGATTAATGGATCAGTGATAATGGTAACCACCCCAATTATTGTCTTGGTACTGTCCGCTATTATTTTTAGAGAAAAAATTACAAAACTTAAGGTTTTAGGAATTTTTGCTGGGCTTTCAGGAGCCCTGATTTTAAGTGTTTATAATCGATCTACAAGTACGGGAGATCAAATATTGTTGGGTAACTTTTTAGTACTCGTCAATGCGGCCTCTTATAGCTATTACTTGATTTTGATAAAAAAGCTCACCAACAAATACCATCCTTATACTTTTATCAAATGGTTGTTTTTGTTTGGAATCCTATTCGTACTTCCTTTTGGTTATAATGAACTTGTAGCGGTGAACTGGAGTAGTTTTACGCCATATATTTGGTTTTCAGCGCTGTTTGTTGTCGTTTTTGCAACCTTCGCGACCTATCTTTTAAACCCAATTGCGCTGCGGAATCTCAGTGCAACAACAGTTAGCACCTTTGTCTATATACAACCTATTTTTGCAGGAGGGTTTGCGATCATGATGGGGAGCGATAATTTGAATGCGGTTAAGGTCCTGGCGGCTATTCTAATATTTTTAGGTGTATATTTGGTTTCTAAAAACTCGAACCTTCCAACGACAAAATGAGTGCTTTTATCACCACATTATACCCGTCAGTAGATCGTATTGATCCTGTTATTTTTAAAGATATTAATGCAGATAAAAACGTCTATTTTTCAAGATCATTTTTGAAAGCTTTTGAGCTTTCAAACCCTCAAATAGACTTCAAGTATATCACCCTTTCTGATGTCAAAAACCACACGGTTGCTCTTGCAGTTGTACAGGTAATAAATCTAAGTGTTGAAGGCACTCTAAAAAATATAAAAGTTGCGACATTTATTAGAAAATTTTTAAGTCTATTCTTTTGCAATGAACATTTAAAAATCCTATTCTGTGGTAATGTATTTCTTAGTGGTGAACATGGTATTACGGCCTCTAATGAAGTTTCTAAAGAAGCCATCATGAGTCAGATTGGTACTGCATTAGATAATATCGCTGAAAATACGAAAGCTTTACATGCTATTTTTATAAAAGATTTTAAAGTAGAATCGCTCAAAAGTACAAGTCAGTTTCTAAATTTCGGCTATAGCGAAATTAAAGTAGAGCCCAATATGATCATTCAATTACACCCTGAATGGCAAACGTTTGAGGATTATAAAAACATATTAAAATCAAAATATCGTGTAAAAGCAAACAAGGCCGATTCCACAAGTAGCGCTTTGAAAACACGCTTGTTTACAGAGCATGACTTTGAGATTTATAAAGACGAATTACAGGCCCTATACCAAAATACTATTACCAATGCTAGTTTTAATGCACAAGTACTAAACCTAAACACATATATTCATTTACGAGAAGCATTGAAAGACGACTTTATAGTAAAAGCATATTTTCTTGACCATAAACTTGTTGGGTTTTTAACAGCTCTTGTCAACAAAAATGTGTTGGATGCTCATTTTATAGGATTAGATTACAAGTTAAATAAATCACATGCCATCTATCCCCGTATTTTGAATGACTACGTAAGGCTTGGGATAGAAAAACAAGTGTCTTCCATTAATTTGGGGCGAACAGCTTCCGAGATCAAAACGACTATTGGTGCCAATCCTTTGGAGTTAAGCTGCTACATAAAACACAAAAACCCCTTTTTAAACGCCTTAATAAAGCCCTTTTTCAGGCGTATTAAGGTGAAAGAATTCAAGCAGCACTCCCCTTTTAAATAATATTAGATGCTCATAAGTTACAGCGGCCATCCATTTAGAACTCCGCCCATAAGTGCTAAAGATGTGATCCAATACAATACATTTATAAAAATATATTTGCCTGATTTCATCTCAAATAAGGCATTCGTTGCAAGAACCGGTAAGGCTACAAAAATTCCAAGAAAAGCACCATGTGCAGCACCGTGTTTAAAGGTCATATAAGCTTCTTGACCATGACGCATATCATCAGGGCCACCTATCAAAACATTGAGATACAAGTAAAACGAAAGAATAACCGACAAAAGAACTGCCACTATATACGTTTTAGCTAGTGACGCACTTTTTATTTTGGCTTCGGTAATTCCGGTAGCTTTCATCCAAGCTGTTCCAAACACTTTTGGGTGATACCAGATTGCTCCCATAACTAAAGGGATTAGGGCAGACACAAATATGGCCAGCCAATTCGTTGAAAAATTATCCATAATAAGCAGGTTTTAAGTTAGTTGTAAGCAATATACGAATTTTTGTGAATATGGATATTTAGAAGCATTAAAGGTTAAGGTTCGACTTGGGTATACTTATTGGTTTTCAGTATCTTTGGAAAAAGTTTATAATTCCAAAGAATGATACATTCCATGACGGGCTATGGTAAGTCTGTATTACAATTACCAAGTAAAACCATTTCAATCGAGATAAAATCGTTGAATAGTAAAACCTTAGATCTCAACATGCGTATACCATCTATGTACAGAGCAAAAGAGTTGAATCTTCGAAAACTTATTGCATCTAAGCTACATAGGGGTAAAGTCGACTTTTCATTATTTTTTGAAAATACTGGTGGAGAAACGTTTGCTAAAGTTAATCCAAAAGTGGTTAAAAAATACATGAGTCAGTTAGAAGAATTGGCAGCTGGTGACCCAATGCACCTTTTACAAATGGCCATTAAAATGCCCGATGCCGTTAGCACCGAACGTGAAGATATTGATGAAACGGAATGGGATGAAATTCAGAATGAAATTCTCAACGCCTTAGAAAACATCTCACTTTACAGATTAGAAGAGGGAAAAGTATTAGAAGCGGATTTCTCAAAACGTATCACTATCATATCTGATTTACTTGAACAAGTTCTTGAAATTGACCCTGAGCGCATCACTAATGTACGGGAACGCTTACACAAAGGGGTAGCAGAACTTAAAGAAAAATATGACGAAAATCGTTTCGAACAAGAATTGGTATACTACATTGAAAAATTTGATATTACTGAAGAAAAAGTTCGCCTACAAAACCATTTGGAATACTTTATAAAGACCTTAAACTCTGACGATTCTAACGGTAAAAAATTAGGGTTTATATCTCAAGAAATTGGAAGAGAAGTTAATACCATTGGATCCAAAGCAAATTTTGCACCCATGCAAAAATTAGTGGTTCAAATGAAAGATGAATTAGAAAAAATTAAAGAACAATTACTCAATGTCCTCTAAGAAGCCACAAGGAAAACTAATTGTATTCTCCGCACCGTCGGGGTCTGGAAAAACAACGATTGTAAGACATTTATTGGCTCAAAAAGAGCTGAATTTAGAGTTTTCTGTTTCGGCTACATCTCGTGAAAAAAGAGGGGCTGAAGTCGACGAAAAAGACTACTATTTTTTGTCTAGTGAGGCGTTTAAGCAGCATATAAAGTCCGACGATTTTTTGGAATGGGAAGAAGTCTATAGGGACAATTTCTATGGCACACTCAAGTCTGAAGTAGAGCGTATTTGGGCCTTAGGCAAACATGTTATTTTTGATATTGATGTCTCGGGTGGCTTACGAATTAAACGTAAATTTCCAGAAGAAACACTCGCTATTTTTGTAAAACCTCCAAGCATCGACGAATTAAAAATTCGTCTCAAAAAACGACAAACAGAAACTCAAGATAAAATTAATATGCGGGTGGCCAAAGCATCGGCTGAACTTGCTACGGCGCCTTTATTTGACTGTATCATAGAAAATGATATTTTAGAAACGGCAAAAAAAGAAGCCTACGATACTGTTGCAAAATTTATTAACTAAGGATCAATGAATATTGGACTCTTTTTTGGAACCTTTAACCCCATTCATGTTGGGCATCTTGTCATTGCCAATCATATGGCGGAGCATTCTGATTTGGACCAAGTGTGGGTGGTAGTAACCCCCCAAAGTCCACATAAAAAAAAGCAGAGTTTATTGGATAATCATCAACGTTTAGAGATGGTCTATCGCGCAACAGAGGCGTATCCTAAACTAAAACCGAGTGCAATTGAATTTGATTTGCCACAGCCAAATTATACAGTACACACACTTGCATACTTAGAAGAAAAACACCCCGAACACCGCTTTGCGCTTATCATGGGCGAAGATAATTTGAACTCTTTGCCAAAATGGAAAAATGCAGAAGTGATTATCAAAGACTATCCGATTTATGTGTATCCTAGAAAATCTACAGGTACTAAAAACACAACCGTCTTGGAAAAAGACGCCAACATCATTAAAATAAATGCTCCAATTATGGAGTTATCTTCTACCTTTATCCGGCAGTCCATAAAAGCGGGTAAAAATATTAGACCCATGCTACCCGATGACGTTTGGGAGTACTTAGATGAAATGAATTTTTATAAATAACAGATGGTTAAAATTGGTTCCATAGAACTTCCCGAATTCCCTTTATTACTTGCACCCATGGAAGATGTGAGCGACCCGCCCTTTCGTGCCCTATGTAAAGAACAAGGAGCAGATGTGGTTTATACGGAGTTTATTTCGAGTGAGGGCCTAATTCGTGATGCGGTCAAAAGCACCATGAAATTGGATATATATGAAAAAGAACGTCCAGTAGGCATTCAAATTTTTGGAGCTAATTTGGACAGTATGTTACTAGCTATTGATATTGTTGAAAAATCCAATCCCGATATAATTGATATTAATTTTGGCTGTCCGGTTAAAAAAGTAGTGAGTAAAGGTGCCGGCGCTGGTATTTTGAAAGATGTTTGTTTGATGGAAAAACTCACTGCCGAAATGGTAAAACGCACCAATTTACCCGTTACCGTCAAAACACGATTGGGTTGGGATCATGATTCCATTCATATTGTGGAAGTAGCTGAACGCTTACAAGATGTGGGCTGTGCGGCGATTTCTATCCACGGGCGTACGCGCGCACAAATGTATAAAGGAGCTGCTGATTGGGCACCAATTGCTGAGGTTAAAAATAATCCACGGATGCACATCCCCGTTTTTGGAAACGGAGATGTAAACACGCCAGAACGCGCTATTGAAATGCGTGATCAGTATGGACTGGACGGTGCCATGATTGGCCGCGCTACTATTGGGAATCCTTGGTTTTTTAAGCAAGTGAAACACTTTATGCAAACGGGACAACACTTGGGCCCTATTAGCATGCTCGAACGTGTAGAGGCCGCCCGACGTCATTTACAAATGGCCATTGATTGGAAAGGTGAAGTTTTGGGAGTGTTAGAAACCAGACGTCATTATACCAACTATTTTAAAGGGATTCCAGACTTTAAACCGTTTCGAACAAAAATGGTGACTTGTGATCATAGTGCCGATGTTTTTGCGGCGTTTGATGCTGTAGAAGCCAACTTTGGCGACTACCAATTTGTCTAAATGTTTAGTTGTGTTTTAGCAATGCGTTGCGACGCAATGCGCGACGCTAAGAGTCCTAAAATAAAAATCGTACCGAGAACAATTCCAACATTCGCAAGCTGTAAATCTACGGGGTAGGCCAAGGTTGGGGAGATCATCAATAAATCAAAGCGTTGCTGCATCCAAATGATTAGTACTCCAATAACTAGTCCTATACTTCCTCCAATTATGGTCATTAAAATACCCTGGTAATAAAAAATTTTCCGTAAATCTTTGACCGTTGCGCCTAGATTGTAAAGGGTTTTTAAGTTCTTTTTCTTGTCTAAAATCATCATAATGATGGACCCCACAATATTGAATAGAGCAATGATCAAAATCAATGTAAAAATTAAATAAACCGCCACATGTTCTGTGTTGAGCATTTTGTATAAGGCGTCATTGAGTTGAACACGATTCTTAATGGCAATTTGTTGTCCAAAAATAGTTTGAAGTGCTATTCGTACCGCATCTTCATCGGCCGAAGGTTCTAAATAAATGTCAATGGCACTTAAGGTTTCGGCATCATAATTCAGCAGATACTTGGCGTTCTCTATGGAAGTAAATACTAGCGAATTATCAAGCGTTTCGTTGACTTGAAAAATGCCAGCATTGGCCACTTTCATGCTTGTAAAGGCGCCCTTAATCGCATTGAGTTGTCCAGTACCAGGCTTGGGCGCATAGAGTTTAATAACTTTGGTGACATCAAAAATTCCAAAGCCTAAGGCGTTGGTAACACCCCATCCGGCGACAATTTGTGGGGAATTGGGTTCAAACCACTGCCCATATATCAAAATAGAATCGATGGTCGCTTGAGGATAATTTTGATCTACGCCTTTCAGTGTGACGGCTAAATGTTTATTGTCACAATTCATCAACATCCGTTCTTCCACAACTTCTGTAAAGGAGGCCACAGAATTTAGAGCTGAAAGCGCTTGTTTTTGGGCGGCCGTAAACCGAATGGTTTTGGTGGTGGAGGGTACAATTTTAAGATCTGGATCCGCAAAAGAGGTGAATTCTAAACTAAAGTTTTTAAGTCCCGAAAATCCTGAAAGCACTACAAAAAGTGCTGCAGTACCTATAATAATCCCTAAGCCAGCAATTAGAGTAATAAAATTAATGGCATTGTTACTGCTTTTAGAAAACAAATAACGTTTGGCGATATATAACGGGAATTTCAATTAGTTCTTTTTTCTTTTCTCTAACAACTCGGGGTTTTCAATGGGGTTTTCGGTGCGTTTCAGCGACTTGTCTATTTGGTCGATATACTCCAAAGAATCATCGATATAAAAAATTAATTGTGGCATACGACGCAATTGGTGCTTGGTGCGTTGCGACAATTCGTGTTTAATCAGTGGTGCATTGGACTTAATGCCTTCTAACAATTCAGCACCTTTGTTTATAGGAAAAATACTCAAATAGACTTTTGCGATCGATAGATCGACAGTAACGTTGACCTTTGTGACCGAAATAAGTATGCCTTTCATCCCGCCTTGGGTGGCTGCGCCTTGTAATACCTCAACGAGATCACGCTGTAAAACGGAGGCTATTTTTTTTTGTCTTTGACTTTCCATGGGGTAAAAATAATATATTTCTGGGTGAATTGTTTAAAAGCTAGTCCTTTTCGGTTAAATTTGTGATATGCTGAAGAAAATAGAACATATTGGCATTGCCGTTAAAGACTTAAATGCTTCGAATGAATTGTTTAAAAAGCTCCTAGGCGTGCCGCATTATAAAACAGAGCAAGTGGCCTCTGAAGGGGTGACGACCTCTTTTTTTGATGTGGGAACGCATAAGATTGAACTGCTAGAAGCGACAAATGCCAACAGTCCCATTGCTAAGTTTATTGCTAAAAAAGGTGAAGGTGTGCATCATATTGCTTTTGAAGTGGAGGATATCGAATCTGAATTGGCACGACTGAAAGCAGAGGGCTTTGAATTAATTCATGAAACAGCTAAAGATGGAGCAGATAATAAACATATTGCGTTTTTACACCCAAAATCAACAAACGGAATTCTGATCGAACTCTGTCAGGAACGCCCTAATAAAGACTGATTTTCTTTTTATAATTTTAAAAAACGTTGTAATATTGCA
>JABAYZ010000006.1 GCA_018608735.1 Flavobacteriaceae bacterium
GCGAGCCTAAACGAAGCCACTACTATTACGCTGTCACAGCCCGCAAATCCAGATTTCGAAAACATTGAATTTGATTTGGAGCCAAACAGTGCCTATGAACTGGATGTTACCCCTTGGATAGATACCATTGAAAATAAACCTGCAGATGTCGTATTAAATTTTGGAATTAAAATTGAAGGCACTAATGACTTTATGGCGTATTATGAAATTAATCCAAGTTGTCGTTGTAACCCTGATATATTCGCACTAAAAGGGAAAAATGCATTAGGAACCTCCTTCATAACGCCGTTTCAGACCTTTCTAGAAAATGGATCCAGTCATGGGTCTGGTATAAATATAGTTGCGACTGAAAATAATACAGATATCACTGTCTTGCCCAGTCAAGATGTTGTTGGGCACCCCGCAAATGTGCCGTTTGAAATCACCTTAGATAAAGGTGAAACCTATTATGTACAAGCTTCTGAAACATCAGGAAACCAACACCTAACCGGATCTACAGTTGCCTCCACCAAACCCATTGCCATTTCAATACACGATGATACACTTTCAGGAAGGCCATATGGTGGTTGTGGAGATTTTGTAGGGGATCAACTCATCCCTATCAATTTGATTGGACAAGAATACATAGCGCTTAAAGGGTATTTGAATGGTCCTGATAAAATTTATGTTGTAGCTCAAAATGATGATACCGAAGTTTATATTGATGGCGAACTGATCACCACAATTAATGCATTAGAGACCTATGAAATTACACTATCTGATCCATCTGCTTATATATACACTTCAAATCCTAGCTATGTTTTACATATGACTGGTTTTGGATGTGAGGTTGGACAGGCCGTTTTACCGCCGATTGAATGTACAGGCTCTTCCGATGTATCATTTGTGAGATCTACCAACGAATTTTTTGCACTAAACATCTTAGTTCCAACAGGAGCTGAAGGCGGTTTTACAATAGATGGTGACAGTAGTATTATTCAAGCGAGTGATTTTTCGGTTGTGCCAGGATCCAATAACAATTGGCAATTTGCACAGATTAATCTTTCGAGCTCTATAACTCAAGGGGCTGCAAAACGGGTTTTTAATTCTTTAGATCGTTTTCATTTAGGACTCATTCACGGCGGCAGTTCATCTGGCTGTCGCTATGGGTATTTCAGTGATTTTGCGAAGTTTGACGCTAGTTTTACGGCTTCGAACGACGTATGTGAAGGCGATTCAATATTATTTACGGCGCCGTTTTATGACAATGCCACCTACTCTTGGACTGGGCCTAATGGGTTCAGCTCAACAGAACAAAACCCTGTAATTGAAGTGGGTACAATTGAATACCAAGGCGCATACAACCTCGATATCACGATAGATGAAGATTGTGTAAGCTCTAGTACTAGTAGTGTTGAAATCTTAGAACGGCCTAATGAATTTGAATTATCTAGCATTTCTATATGTGACTATTCGACCATTAACGACTTAGTAATCGAGTTCCCGTCTTCTGTTTGGTATGAAAACGTTGATTCAATAACTCCATTGAGTATAAATACAACACTAGTAGCTGGTCGTGTGTATTTTGCGGTCTATGTTAATGCCGATCAATGCTATAGTTCTTCTAAAGTCTCCGTAACACTCGGTTGTTTTCCTATAATTCCCAACGCCTTTTCCCCTAACGGCGATGGTTTTAACGATTTTTTTAATATCACATCTCTTTATGATGTTTATTTAGATCATGAGCTTAAAATTTTTAACCGCTACGGTAAATTAATTTTCGTAGGGGACAATGCTACCAAATGGTACGGATCGTCTAATGTACAATCCCAAACAAATACTGTTCCAGTAGGGACTTATTTTTATTACCTGTCCTTAAACAATGATGCAAAAGATATCATTTCAGGCTATGTGTACGTGAATTATTAGAAAGTGTAAAAACGAATTAATTGACATAAAACCTTGCTAGAATTAGTGAGGTTTTTGTGTGTCTGTATACTACTTTTATGGTGTAGTAAGATTTAATTCCATTAGATTTGCATCATAAACAAAAGTTTAATGGCATTTAATATTGTACTTGTAGAACCAGAAATCCCTAACAACACGGGGAATATAGGCCGATTGAGTTTGGCTTCCGGCTCCGTTTTGCATCTCGTGAAACCTTTTGGATTTGAGTTGAGTGATGCCCGCCTCAAAAGAGCTGGACTGGATTATTGGCAGCACATTAGGGTTAAGATTTATGAGAGCTTGGATGAGTTTTTAGCCCTAAACACAGATAAGGACATGGTCTTTTTGTCCACTGCTGCAAAAAAGAGTTATGTTTCAATTGATTACAAAGACGACTTGTTTTTTGTATTTGGAAAAGAGTCCGTTGGATTACCAAAAGACTTAGTCGCTGATAACTCAGATAAATTATTTAAAATACCCATTCTCAGCCCGCATGTGAGAAGCTTGAATTTAGCCAATGCGGTTAGTATTGTGGTGGAGGTTTCATAAACCGCACGATTTAATCGTGCGGAAGCGGAGTTATTTTAAAAATAAATAGCTATCAAAAAGTTTATAAAGTTGTTTCTCTATGTTTACAGGGTCTGTAGGTGGTTTTTCAATGGGATTTGTATTGTTATAAAAAGTAACTTCATTTTTCTGAGAATCTACAATTATTGCATATAGGGTAAGGTTTGATTTTATAGGAATAGGAGCAAACAAACCTAAGGTTAAAACTCCAACAGCAACTCCTTTAGCAACTTGACCTCCATAGTTTCCTTTTTTTCTACCAAAACCTGTACCTATTATCCCCAAAGCAAAGCGTTGGTTTCTTGCTTCTAGTATAGAGTCAATAGTAGGAGTTAGTGGTATGTTTGCCAGCTTTCTTTTTTTTACAACAGATTGGATTAAAAAATTAAACTCATTTTCAACTATTTGTTCAATTTTTTTTGAAGAGACAACAATTTTATTTTTGATTCTAAACTTCTTATTCTGAGAAATTAGCACAGAATCTATTCTTTTTGTAGACACCATTGATAAACTATCGTTTAATCTAGGCTTATTTCCTTTTTCTATAAGATGAATGTAGGCATAAGGTTCAAAGTAATCTAAGCTACTTATTTCTGTTGGTGATGTAGAAGTGTTTATATATTTTTTACTTATACAACTATGCAGTAGTATTGCTACACATAAAACTAGGGGTAATTTTCTTTTTTTTATCATTTGGGTCTATTTTTTAATTCTAGTATCGTTAAAACATCCTTTGTGCACCAAAGGTGTGCTAGCGGGTATTTCCTTGAATCTCTCCAACCCCATCAATTTTATATCCATCTGTAGTGCACACCACTTTAAGTTTAATACGTGTTCCTGTCTCTTA
>JABAYZ010000072.1 GCA_018608735.1 Flavobacteriaceae bacterium
TAGTGGTTTTTTAAATTCATTTGAATGTCACACTGAGCGCAGTCGAAGTGCTAAATCTACTAATCCTTATATGTATAATGCGTTGCATTCCTACATTCTGAAAGGATTTGCAGCATATCAAAATCTCCATTTATTAAGGCCTGTTTTTTTAACCTTGTCCATCCTTTAATTTTCTTTTCAAAATAAATCGCTTGTAAAACGTCTTTAAATTCTTGATAAAATGCTAAAATTAAAGGTCTTCTTTTGTATGTACATGCATCCATGTTAAATCCAAATTGATGTTCGTTAAACCTTTTTTCTAAATTATTTGTGATTCCTGTATAATACGATTCGTCAGAACATTTAAGGATATTTACGTAATACAAAAACATGATAAAAACTTTTATGGGCTTCGACTGCGCTCAGCCTGACACTATTTTAAAAATTAGTTTAAAACAATCCTCCTTGAACATCACCTTTGACACGTCCTAAATGTTTATAGGCAAGATCGGTAACTTCCCGTCCTCTTGGTGTTCGCATTATAAAGCCTTGTTGGATCAGAAAAGGTTCGTAAACTTCTTCTATGGTTTCTGGGCTTTCACTTACGGCAGTTGCAATGGTGGTCACCCCGACAGGTCCTCCTTTAAATTTATCAATAATAGTAGTTAAAATTTTATTGTCCATTTCATCGAGTCCATGGGCATCAACATTTAATGCTTTTAGACCAAATTTTGCAATTTCAATATCTATTTTTCCGTTACCCTTTATTTGTGCAAAATCTCTTACACGGCGTAATAACGCATTGGCAATACGAGGTGTACCACGACTTCGACCTGCAATTTCAATGGCGGCTTCCATACTATTTTGAACTTGTAATATTTCTGAACTCCTTTGAATGATTGTTGAGAGCAGCTCTGTGGAATAGTATTGTAAACGGCTACTAATGCCAAATCGTGCACGCATTGGTGCTGTTAGCAGTCCAGATCTAGTGGTCGCGCCGATTAAGGTAAAGGGGTTTAAGTTGATTTGAACTGTACGGGCATTAGGCCCAGATTCAATCATAATATCAATTTTGTAATCTTCCATAGCAGAGTATAAATATTCTTCTACTATGGGGCTCAAACGGTGAATTTCATCGATAAATAAAACGTCGCGTTCTTCCAAGTTGGTGAGTAGCCCTGCTAAGTCTCCTGGCTTATCCAATACGGGGCCTGAGGTGACTTTGATACCAACGCCCAACTCGTTTGCTAGAATATGTGCAAGGGTAGTTTTTCCGAGTCCAGGAGGACCATGAAATAGGGTGTGATCCAAGGCTTCATCGCGTTCTACTGCAGCTTGAACAAATATTTGCAGGTTTTCAAGCACTTGGTCTTGCCCAGCAAAATCATCGAATGAAAGTGGTCTTAACACCTTTTCTATGTCTTGTTCCTCTGGAGTAAAATGGTCGTCGTTGGGATTAAGGTTTTCATTCATGAAAACAAATATAAAGAAAAAGCCTTTCTTGTTTTAAGAAAGGCTTTTAAATATACTATTAAGTTATGAGTATTTAATGCTGTAGTTCTTCTTCACCTTCTTTTAAAGGGACGTTTTGTGGCACAAAATCGTCGTCATGACCGGGTTTACTGTAGTCATATGCCCAACGTTCTACGTGAGGAATTTCACCTGGCCAGTTGCCGTGCATATGTTCAACAGGTGTTGTCCACTCCAAAGTGTTAGACCTCCATGGGTTTTGCTCAGCTTTTTTACCGTAAAATATACTGTGGAAAAAGTTCCAAAGGAACACCAATTGAAATACGCCTCCAACAAGTGCAAATACCGTAATTAGGATTTGAACATTTGATGTGTCATCAAATAAGGGGAAGTTACTATTTGTGTAATAACGTCTTGGCAATCCTGCCATTCCTATGAAGTGCATTGGGAAAAATACGCCATAAGCACAGATTGCAGTAACCCAGAAGTGAATGTATCCTAAGTTTTTATTTAGCATACGACCAAACATTTTTGGGAACCAATGGTATACTCCTGCAAAGAGTCCGTACAGTGCAGAAATTCCCATTACTAAATGGAAATGTGCCACTACAAAATAGGTGTCATGAACATTGATATCTAAAGCACTATCTCCTAGTATAATTCCTGTAAGTCCTCCTGTGATAAAGGTGGATACCAAACCAATTGAAAACAGCATCGCTGGGTTCAATTGTAGGTTACCTTTCCATAGTGTGGTGATATAGTTAAATGCTTTTACCGCTGATGGTATTGCAATTAATAAGGTTGTAAATGTAAATACCGATCCTAAAAATGGATTCATTCCTGAGATAAACATATGGTGACCCCATACTATAGTTGATAGGAATGCTATAGCTAAGATAGACGCTACCATTGCACGGTAACCAAAAATTGGTTTACGTGAGTTTGTTGCAATGACTTCAGATGTAATTCCTAAGGCTGGAAGTAATACAATGTATACTTCAGGGTGGCCTAAGAACCAGAATAGGTGTTCAAATAAAACTGGTGATCCGCCTTGGTAATGCAATACTTCGCCTTGGATAAAAATATCCGATAGGAAGAAAGAGGTTCCAAAACTACGGTCCATGATTAACAATAAGGCTGCAGATAATAATACAGGAAATGATACAACTCCAATGACTGCTGTAATGAAAAACGCCCATATTGTTAATGGTAGTCTTGTCATTGCCATTCCTTTTGTTCTAAGATTCAAAACGGTTACAATATAGTTAAGAGAGCCTAGTAAAGAAGACGCAATAAAGATAGCCATTGAGACTAACCATAAAGTCATTCCTGCACCTGATCCGCCTTGTGCTAATGGTAATGCACTTAATGGAGGATAAATCGTCCATCCAGCTGCAGCAGGGCCTGCTTCTACAAAAAAGGACGCTACCATGATTACACTTGATAAAAAGAATAACCAGTAGGATACCATGTTTAGGAATCCAGAGGCCATATCTCGAGCCCCAATTTGCAATGGAATTAATAGGTTACTAAATGTACCGCTCAAACCTGCAGTTAGCACAAAGAATACCATAATGGTTCCGTGTATAGTCACTAAGGCTAAATAGATATCCGCATCCATAACACCTCCTGGTGCCCACTTTCCTAAAAGGGCTTCAAAGATTGGATTTGGTTCTGAAGGCCATGCGATTTGCATGCGCATTAAAAGAGACATTAAAATCCCAACCACACCCATGATAATTCCAGTAATCAAGTACTGCTTGGCAATCATCTTGTGATCCTGACAAAATATATATTTTGTTATAAATGTTTCTTTAGGATGATGTCCATGATCGTCTTGATGTGCGTGAGTATCTACCTGTGCTGACA
>JABAYZ010000132.1 GCA_018608735.1 Flavobacteriaceae bacterium
AGATATTTCATTAGGTTATTTGACATTTGCCGTAGCTTATTTTCGCTTTTTAGCCTTCCATCTTTCGTCAGAATAATTTCTTTGATAGGCGCAAGTACGTCTTTTGCACTCAAGCTAATTATGGTTGGCAGTTGTGAGAAAGCCTTATTTGTCTGGAAGTAAGATTCAACAATCTCTTTAAATTCTTTGCTATTTTTAAAAGAACTACAGGCATCATAAATGTGTTTTAAGGATTGACGTCGCTGATAAACAAAATGTTCATAATTCCACTCGAGCAAAATTTTGATTAGTTCTTTTTCTTCTGCTTCCTGTTGAAGCTTCGCGTCTGAAATTTTATTATCATAGCGCTCGACGCTTGCATCGGCCTCAGAATACTTTCTGATTATTTTCGAAATGCTATTACCTAGCGTATCAGAATTTTGATCAGCCCATTCAACGAGATAAATACCTTTAATAAAATCTTCTACAGTCCAATCCTTGATAAACCCAAGTTGCTTGAGTCGATAAATGATTTTCTCTTTTGTACGCTTGTTTGAGGAACTATCGTCGGCTTCTGAGTCGTTGAGAGTAACAAACCCATCAGATCCAAATCTTCGAAGAAATTGTAATTCGCGACAACATTCTTGAAGTTCTTCGTCAATCAATTGGTTATTTTTTGTAAGAAACCAAAGTTGTTGGCTTAAATCACCACCATTCCTTTCCATTCCTTTCTGTAATGATTTCAGATCTTCTAAAGAAGTAGCTGCTGAATGTATCGCTTCGGGGGTTCTCGCCTCTGGAGTGAAGAGCGTAATACATTCGGATGCGTTTTTGTCTCTCCCGGCCCTTCCAGCTTCCTGATATAGAGCCTCTAAGGATTGTGGCATCCCATAGTGAACTACTAACCTAACATTGGGTTTGTTAACTCCCATCCCAAAGGATTTGGTGGCTACTATGCCGTCAAGTTCATTTCGTTTGAATTGCTTTTGAACTTCAATCTTATAATCTTCATAAGAGCTGATGGTTTCGGATGTGGCTGAGATATTTTTCAGTTCATTTTTGAGAACGAACTCCTTTGGGGTTCCGCCGGAATAAATCCCTATTTTTGTGCCTTCAATTAAGTTGCGTATATTTTGACTAATGCCAAAAACCCCAAGTTGTTTTTGATTATCATTTATGGTTGGGGAGAACACAATCAGTGCGTTTTCTTTGCTGATGGTTTTATTTTCATACCTTTGTTTCAACAAAATTTGCAAACCTTCAAGTTTTTTTTGAGTACTTTTAACTTGGAATTCCAACTCATGTCGAGATTGGCCCATGCTGTAGATGATGTCTTCATCGGACATATTAAATTCGATCTGAATATCTTTTATGACCTTAACAGCAGCGGTTGCGGTTAAGCACAGGACTGGAACTTTGGGAGCAAATTTTCTGATTGTATAAGCCAAATTCAAATATGCTGTTCTGAAGTCGTGTCCCCACTCAGATATGCAATGGACCTCGTCGATGACGAATCGTGATATAATATCTTTTTGATAGAGTTCCTCCAAAAGCAGCCTAAATTCTCTCTTTTGAAATTGCTCAGGTGACAGAAATAAGAATTTTAATGATCCTGCGCGCAGCTTTTCAAATATAAAGGCCCGTTCATTTGGCTTAACTTCTGCTGATATGAAGTCGGCGCGATAATCGAACCCAAATTGCTTTAGTTCTAAAACATGGTCCCTGATCAACGCCGTTATGGGACAAACTATTATGGTACAGCCGAAATCTACTGCGCCCGGAGACTGGAAACACAGTGATTTACCTCCACCTGTCGGCAATAAACCTAAGATGGATCCGCTTTCCACGGTTGAAGAAATGATCTCAAATTGGCCAGTACGAAACTCATCAAGTCCAAAAATGACAGCATTTAGTTTTTCTAAGTTTTGTTTTAAGCCGCGCTTCTGCTTAATTGTTGGCTCATCAAAACTTAAATTTGAAACATGAACCTTTGGTCGCGTAATAGGTTCCTTGGTGTTCCAGAGATAAACTTCTCTTAATTGTGAGTTTCGAATGCAAACAGCGTTATCACTTTGGCGCGTATCATCGGCATGTCGGAAAAGAGATAAGTCTATTTTAACTGCTGCGTCGGATGTTGAAAATTCATCAACAAGACTGCATTGAAAGTCAGGGAACTTTGGAGATTTTGCGAAATGAAACCTTAAAAGGTCATACGTATTTTTAAGATCTTCAAGTGCAAGCTGAGGCCAGTTTAATAGTGGCTGAAAATCTGCTTTAATTTCCAGTCTATCGCCATTTTTGATCTGTTTAGCATCAAGTAATTCTACTACTACCCTTTGTAATCTAGCTAATGCAATAAGGTCGTAATTTATTGTTATTTCGTTGAATTTTTTATCTTGAATAAAGGTTTTTATGCGTTGAATTTCTTCATTTTCATCTAAAATCTTTTTGAGAGCAGTAAAGTAATTTCTTATTCCGTTCCCGTTGTCGTTGATTTTGTGCGTTTCGACTCTGTGGGTTTTAATACCATACTTTCTAAGTATTCTATCTCTTGTACTATCACTCGACTTCTCTGGCTCGCCTTGATGTTGTGGGCCGTCCACTTCGATCACTAAATCTGCACAGGGCAAAAAGAAATCTACCGCCCACTCAGGCCTGCCGCCAGCTTTTATCGGATCAACTAATATGTCTCCCAGCGTACATTCTGGAACGATGAGGTTTTTTATGAAACTGTATTCGGAAATGTGTTCATCGATTGAATTATTAAAAAAGGTCTGTGCAGGGAAGCGACTGCCTTGATCAAATCCTTTAATGGTGTCGTTCCAGTTAGGATTGTGCGGTCGCACCATAGCTGAAAGTGGAGCCGTATTTTTGTTCCAAGAGAAATCTGGGTCTAATTCTTTTATCTTGCTTTCGAGATAATGTGTAGGTCTCGTTGGATAGCCTCGCTCTAAAAAATTTCTGAGACTGTCATATAACGGAGAGCTAGTGTTAGAGCTACTTTTAAGCCCCCAAACATGGAAATTAAGTGAATGCTGGAAAAACCCGCATGAGAAATGGATATCACCTCTATTCATACGATTTACGTTAGCTTAGGCATGCCTAAATACAAGCCCTCAAACAGTCCACCCTAGCCCTTACCCCCTCTCGGCCACTCTGGTGCGCTAAAGGCTCAATAGCCTTCTAACCGTTTCTGATTTGCGTCAATTATTGAGGGTATAGATTTAGGCTGTGACAGCAATCTGCCGCCAGTTCTCATTCGTTTGGCAGTAGTTTTTTGTTGCCCAAAACTCATGTTAGTTAGATTCATAATAATAGCGATCATCTAAGATA
>JABAYZ010000202.1 GCA_018608735.1 Flavobacteriaceae bacterium
AAGGTATCATTTTAGATAAGCTTACAAAAAAAATAACCTATTTTTGTTGAAATTATTATCATATTGAAAATTACATTTTTAGGCACCGGAACTTCACAAGGGATTCCAATTATTGGAAGCACCCATCCTGTGTGCCTAAGTGAAGACTCTAGAGACAAGCGACTTAGAGTCTCCGTATTGGTTCAGTGGGATGATTTTTCGGTCTTAATTGATTGCGGCCCAGATTTTAGACAACAACTCTTACGAACGGACTGTACTAGGATAGACGCCGTTCTTTTTACACATGAACACAGCGACCATACTGCAGGTTTGGATGACTTAAGACCTTTTTTTTACAGACAAGGAGCACTTGATGTGTATGCCCATGAACGGGTTTTGAAATCGCTTTATAAACGTTTTGATTATATTTTTGTCACCGAAAATAAATACCCTGGAGTGTTAACCTTGAACGCACACCCAATTACAGAAACCCCTTTTTCTGTTGGAACTAAAAAAGTTGAGCCCATTAATGTACTTCATAATTCGCTTCCTATTTTTGGATTTCGAATGGATGCATTTGCCTATATCACAGATGCAAAAACTATTTCAACTCTAGAAGTTGAAAAACTACAAAATTTAGACGTTTTGGTTATTAATGCCTTACGAATTGAGCCACATGTTTCTCATTTCAATCTTGAAGAAGCTTTGGATTTTATCAAACTTGTAAACCCAAAAAGAGCTTTTTTGACCCATGTGAGTCATCACTTAGGGTTTCATAAAGACATAGAAAACAGCCTTCCAGAAAACGTTCATCTCGCTTACGATCAATTACAAATATCTCTCTAAAATGAAAGGAAAAATATACCTTTACTTATTCGTGTTTTCAATCTTAGTCAATGTGTTCCAGTACGTGAACTCGAAAGGTATTATTGATAAATACGAAAAAGACATCAAGAAATTTAAGGCTAAAATAGAAGTATTAGAACAATCCGAAGCGTCTCTTAGAGACTGAAAAAAATGCTGTTGAATGATTTACAGAAGAGACTTCGTTTTAGGATATTAAATTTTAGTTGAAATCCAATCTCTTAGTTCATAGAAATTTTGAGGAGCCACACCATGTCCTACAGGAAATTCACTATAGGTATGTTGGATATTTAAAGACTTCAAAAACACAGGCGTTTGCCGTGCCCAATCAATTGGAATCACCTGATCGACAGTCCCGTGTGAACAATAGAAATTCAAGTTGGAATAGTCCAGTGTTTCTAAATTATCTGGTAAAATATCGTGATTAATATAACCACTCAATCCAATGATGTTTTTTATTTTTGTGGGATGATTTAAAGCTGTTGCCATCCCTAATATAGTGCCTTGACTGAAGCCTAATACGGTGACGTTATTGCTGTCAACAGGATAAAAATTACAAGCCTGGTCAATACAATCGATCAAAATTTTCATCGATGATTTTGCCTGATCGTTATCATTCCATTTATTTTGTTCGGCATCAAAATTTATCGCATACCACGCGTTTCCACTAGGCTGAAGCTGGTAGGGCGCTCTAATCGAAATGATAAACAGTTCTTCTGGAAGTTCACTCGCAAACGAAAATAAATCAGTCTCATCACTCCCATAACCGTGAAGCATTACGAGTAATGGCGCATTTTCTTTAAGAGTGGATGGCCTCGAAATATGATATAAAGGGAGTTGATCAGACATTTATTGAATTTTTTTAAAAGCAGTTTGATAGAGTTTTCCTACTAGAGGAATTGGAATCATTTTACCAGACAACGCTGTTGAAAATCCATAAATAAATAGAATCCCAAATGCCACCCAAAAAGAAGCCGTAATTTGCCAATTATCAAAATACCCAATAGGGTAACCTAAGGCCAAAAATGTAAGCCATAATCCTAAGGATTGTCGAATGTGGAAATAGGCAAATTGACTTTTTTTGTCCGAGTTGATAAGGTATGCAATCAGCACCCCAAGAAGATAAAAATAGCTAATAAATGCTGTGGTTTTTCCAGATTTAATATCTTGATTATCTAACATTAAAGAAGAATTGAAGTTGTATTATTTGCAATGATGCCATACACAGTTCCTTTTAGTTTTGACCCTAAAAATATTGCATTTTTGGACTTTGAAATAATGTGTTTGTTTTCAAAAACGTAAGTTTCTGAGGGGTTAAATAAGCTTAGTTGTGCACTGCTACCTATTTTTATAGTGTGGTCTTTTAAACCAAAACGTTGTCTGCCTTTGGTAAGGATTTGGACTGCTTTTTTGGTTGTAAATAAAGTATTCAAAGCTCCAAAAGCACTTTCCAATCCGATGCTGCCATTTTTGGCATAATCAAATTCAATTTTTTTATGCTCAATATCTATGGGGTTGTGATCTGAGGTTACCATATCTATAGTGCCGTCTTTAACTCCTTGAATAAGCGCTTCAATATCGGCTTTAGTTCGTAAAGGAGGATTGACTTTAAAACTCGTGTCAAAGTCGCTTAGACTCTCATCGGTAAACAGCAAGTTATGAATTGCTACGCTACAACTGATGTCTAACCCTTTTGTTTTGGCCTCACGAATTAATTCTACTGATTTTGCAGTAGAAATTGTAGGGATATGTAATTTTCCTTCAGTATAATCTAAAAGAAATAGGTCCCGTGCAATTTGTAACTCTTCTGCAATCGCGGGTATTCCCTTGAGTCCGAGCCGTGTACTCGTTGTGTTTTCATTCATCACACCATTTGAAGCAATTCTGGATTCACTTGGAAAAGAGTGTACCAAGCCGTCAAAACAGGATGCATATTGCAGGGCTATTTTGAGGAGATTAGGATTTTTTATGGGTTTTTTATAATCTCCAAAAGCAATACTTCCAGCGGATTTCATGTCAAATAGTTCAGCTAGGTCTATAGCTTTACTTCCTTTAGTGAGCGCTCCTATAGGGTGCAAATTGGTCGCAGAATTTGAAGCTTTAGACTTCACATACGCAATATCCGAGTGTGAGTCAATCACAGGATTTGTATTTGCGTTTAGCGCAATGTCTGTAAACCCAGAAGCTGCCGCAACGTGTAATCCGTTTTCAATGGTTTCACGTTCTTCATAACCCGGCTCACCAAAAGACACACTACTGTCAAACCAACCACAAGATATATGGAGGTTTTTAAATTCTATAACAGGGTATTTGTGTGGATTTTTGAGTGATTTAGCAATTTGAGTAATAAAACCGTTTTCAACTAAAATGTCTTGAGTTTGATTGTGGAAATCACTTTTGTCATCAAGAATTGTAGCTGATTTTATAAGTACGTTCATTTAAAATATTTTAAGATGAGCATTTCAAA